>JAQGHZ010000250.1 GCA_028291485.1 Rubritepida sp.
ATGTGCGAGACGGGCTGGTTCGCCAGCCTCTGGCGCGAGATGGCCGAGCGGCTGAACCTGCGCCCCGAATTCCTCCAGGGCGACTGGCGCCGCGCCGCCGAGCCGGCCGACATCGAGGCCTATCTCCGCGCCGACAAGGCCCATGAGATCAAGGCCGTCGCCGTCGTGCACAACGAGACGAGCACGGGCTGCACCAGCCGCGTCGCCGAGGTCCGCAAGGCGCTCGACGCCGCCGGCCACCCGGCCCTGCTGCTGGTGGACACGATCAGCAGCCTCGGCTCCATGGAGTACAAGCACGACGAATGGGGCGTGGACGTCACCGTCGCCGGCTCGCAGAAGGGGCTGATGCTGCCGCCGGGCCTCTCCTTCAACGCGGTCGGCCCCAAGGCGCTGAAGGCCAGCGAGACGGCGAAGCTGACGCGCAGCTTCTGGGACTGGAAGCCGATGATCGCCTCCAACGCGACCGGCTTCTTCCCCTACACGCCGGCGACCAACATGCTCTACGCGCTGGATACGGCGCTCGACATGCTCTTCGAGGAGGGGATGGAGAACGTCTTCGCCCGCCACGACCGCATGGCCGAGGCGACGCGCCGCGCGGTCCGCGCCTGGGGTCTGGAGATCCAGTGCGACGAGCCGCGCCATTATTCCTCCGTGCTGACGGCGGTGCGCATGCCGGAAGGGCACAGCGCCAACGGGCTGCGCAGCACGATCCTGGAGAAATTCAACATGTCGCTGGGCAACGGGCTCGGGCAGTTGAACGACAAGGTCTTCCGGATCGGCCATCTGGGCGATGTCAGCGAGCTGCACCTGGTCGGCACGCTCTCCGGCGTGGAGATGGGCCTGCGCGCGGCCGGCATCCCGCACAAGGCGGACGGCGTGAAGGCAGCGATGGACTACATCGCCGGCAACGCCTGAAGTTTATTCGCCCTCAAACGCCGGGCGCCGCCTCCAGCGGCTTGGCTTCGCCGCATCGCCGATGCGCGAGTCGTCAGGTCGGTTTGGCGGCGCCGGCTGCTGTGCGACTGGATGATCCCGGCAGGTTAGCCAGCCGAAGGCACCGCAGGGCGCCTTTGCCAGCCCGGACAAGCTCGGGCAATCTGAGGGTCAATGAGCGTCGAGCGCGCAGCGCCCGGCGCGACCGACGTGTGGGGAGAAGAGCCATTCCTAAATTCGCGGCGAACATCTCGATGATGTTCAACGAAATGCCCTTCCTCGACCGCTTCGCCGCAGCCCGCGCGGCCGGCTTCGATGCGGTGGAGTTCCTCTTTCCCTACGAGCATCCGGCGGAAGAGATCGCCAAGCGGCTCGACGGTAACGGCCTCGCCAACGTGCTGTTCAACGCCCCCCCGGGCGACTGGAACAATGGCGAGCGCGGCATGGCCGCCCTGCCCGACCGCCGCGCCGAGTTCCGCGAGAGCATCAAGCGCGCCCTGGAATACAGCGCCGCGCTGAAATGCCCACGGCTGCACGTGATGGCGGGCCTCGTCCCCGCCGGCGTGCCGCGCGACACGCTGCTCTCCACCTATGCCGCCAACCTCGACTTCGCGGCTGAGGAATGCGCCAAGCTCGGCGTGAAGCCGGTGATCGAGCCGATCAACCACCGCGACATCCCCGGCTTCTTCCTGAACACCACCACGGAAGCCACCCGCATCATCGACGCGATCGGGCCCGAGCGGCTGGGCCTGCAGTTCGACCTCTACCACTGCCAGATCACCGAGGGCGATGTGACGCGCAAGGCGGCCGAGCTCCTGCCCTACATCGCACACATGCAGGTCGCCGACACACCCGGACGCCACGAGCCCGGCACCGGCGAGGTGAACTGGCCCTTCGTCTTCGACGCCATCGACGCGAGCGGCTATCGCGGCTGGATCGGCTGCGAGTACCGCCCCAAGGGCGAGACCCTCGCCGGCCTCGGCTGGTTCGCACCATACCGGGCGGCATAGCCGCCGGCCGGCCGAATTAGACCTCCGCGCCCTTCGGCGCTGCGGTCATCGGACGGCAAGTTGTTTCCCGGCCGGCCGATTCAGACCTCCGCGCCCTTCGGCGCTGCGGTCATCGGACGGCCCCCCTCTGTTAAGGAAGAACGACACATGAAGATCGGATTCATCGGCCTCGGCATCATGGGTCTCCCCATGGCGCAGAACCTCGCCAAGGGCGGCCACGAGATCATCGTCCCCGAGCGCGCCTCGCTCACCGCCGAGAGCCGCACGGCCTTTCAGGTCGCGGCCGACGCCACTGCCGTCGCCCAGGCCGCCGAGATCATCATCCTGATGGTGCCCGACACCCCCGACGTGGAGCGCGTGCTCTTCGGCGCCGGCGGCGTCGCGGCGGGGCTGAGCAAGGGCAAGCTCGTCATCGACATGAGCTCGATCAGCCCGACTGCCACCAAGGATTTCGCGGCGAAGGTCAACGCGCTCGGCTGCGACTACATCGACGCCCCCGTCTCGGGCGGCGAGGTCGGTGCGAAGAACGCCGCGCTCACCATCATGATCGGCGCCCCGCAGGCCGCCTTCGACCGCGCGCTGCCGCTGTTCCAGCTGATGGGCAAGAACATCACGCTGGTCGGCGAGAACGGCGCGGGCCAGGTCACCAAGGTCGCCAACCAGATCATCGTGGCGCTGAACATCGAGGCGGTGTCCGAGGCGCTGGTCTTCGCCAGCAAGGCCGGCGCCGATCCGGCCAAGGTGCGGGCCGCGCTGATGGGTGGCTTCGCCAATTCGCGCATCCTGGAAGTGCATGCCGAGCGGATGATCAACCGCACCTTCAACCCCGGCTTCCGCATCGAGCTGCACCAGAAGGACCTGAACCTGGCGCTGCAATCGGCCAAGGAACTGGGCGTGGCGCTGCCGAACACGGCCTCGACGCAGCAGCTCTTCTCAGCCTGCGC
>JAQGHZ010000269.1 GCA_028291485.1 Rubritepida sp.
CTGCCCCTCTGTCTTTCTTTTAACGCTTACGTCCCATAGCAACGACCCTGCATCCCCTTTGTCGACATCGACCAATAACGGTTGATCGGCAGTGAACGGGACCCATGGCTCAGATGGAAGCAACTCCCGCCAAACCATCGGCGGCTGGGTGCGGGGGTGGCCACCGCGAGAGAGCTGCCTCGCCGACGGTCGTCAGCCGATAGATGCCTCGGCGCTCTCGCTCGAACCAACCGTAGACGTTGCGCAGCAAGATGGCGGAAGCGTCGTGTGCGGAGGATCTCAGAGCGCGGACCGGTTGAGGGCCATCACGCAGCTGCGCGGCGCAGGCCAGAGCCCGCTGGCGATAGGCGGTCATGATGGGCTGCCGCGTCGAGCCCCCGTGTGCAGGGTCACCCTGACGGCGGCGATGCTCGTCCAGCAGGCGGCTGCGGCGTCGCTCGTTGATCCTCGGTCGATACGGGCCTGGCTCAGTGAGGACATCGACTCTTCCCGAGCCCGGCGACACCCGTAGTAAGCCGAAGCCCAAGAGCCTGCACAGCTTCTGAACCCGGCTGTCTCGGTCGCGCCCGCGGGTACTCGCCCGCACCGCCAACCAGATCTCGTCAGCCATTGGCAAGCGGTCGACGGCCTGCAAGACGAGTTCGAGGTTGAAGCTCAGCTTCATCTCGACGATGACGAGGAACGGATCATCTGGCACGCGGATGGCCACAATGTCGCAGTCGCAGATCTCGCCCTTGGCCGCGAAGCCGAGCAACTCGAGATGGCGCTTCACTGCCGTGTAAAGCGATGTCTCGTGGCGGTCGGCGGGACGTGGACTCGTCTTGCTGGGCATCGCCGGACTGTACCCGGCGCGAATCGCGTCGTGCCAGCGGCTCTTCCCTGCGATCGGATGATTTGCAGCCAGCCTCCAGCGAAGAACGATGGCGTACGGGCCCGTTTACTTGCGCTGGCGAGCCGGGCGTCCGGCTCCAGAGGAGGAGCGCTTTGAGACCTCCGCTCTGTGAGAGCCAGCGTGCTCCGTCTTTTGATCACTCATTCAGCGCCTGGCCGTGCAGTCGTTCCGCCGGCCAACATCCCTCCCGGTACGATGCCATCTGGGAGTGGAAACTTCAGGCGGCAACGTCGTACATGTTGTCGCGACAGTGCCGCATGTGTTTGCCCAAACCACGACGCTCGCGACTTTTGCACAGATGCGGGGCATGCTCCCGCGGGCCGTGCGCTCTTCGGCCATACTGGATATGTACCGCGAGCCTCGCCTTGAATATGAGATGGAGGGCGTGATGTCGGTAACGATTCTGCCTGACTGGCGCGTGACTCGATTTTTCGGGTTCCCGTTCGTCGCCATTGCCTTCCTGCTCAACTTTACCGTCGACGCCGCTGAGCTCCGTGAACCGCGAGCGCTGATCGCCGCGCCGCAGCCAGCCAGCGCCTGCGGCAGCGGCCGCGCCACAGGCATCGTCCTACGCGAGAGCCGGCGCCCGGATGTCGGCCCCTATGCCGTGACGCTGGCCGGCTACGGCCAGGGCAACGATCCCGCCGCCGATCGCTATGCGCCCTATCTGCTGCGCCTTGACCCCGGCGGCTCGACGCGGATCGCGCTGCGCAATGCCCTGCCGGGCGCGGCTGCCAACCTCCACACCCACGGCCTCTTCACCTCGCCACGCAACGCGCCGCCCTGCGACCTCGGCGACTATTCCCTCTTCGCCGGGCCGGCCCAGGGGCGCGTGGACTACCGGATCGGCCTGCCGGCGACGCTGCCCGGCGCGTCGCGGGGCAGCGGCCGCCCGAGCGTGCCCTATCCCCTGGGTCTCGCCTGGTTCCACGCCCATGTGCACGGCATCACGCGCGACCAGGTGACCTCCGGCATGGCCGGGATGATCACCGTGGGCGATCCCCGCGCGATCCTCCCGCCCACGCTGCGTCCGCTCACCGACGTGCGGCATCTGGCGCTCCGCGACATCCAGCTCAGCGTTCCCGATTGCCCGGCCGAGGGCTTCTTCCAGGACGGCCAACGCTGCGAGCCGGGTGCTCCGCTGCTGCCCGGCACGGTGCGCGACGGTGCGGCGATACCGGCGAGCTTCGACATCCCGGAAGCCGAAGATCCGCGCTGGGATTCCGACCTCTGCGGCACCTTCGATCCGGACCACCCCGGCACGGCGCCGGAAGGCAGCCTTCTCGGCGACAGCTTCTGCGCCCGCCCGCAGGAAGGCATGGGCCGTCACTCCGTTTGGCTCTTCACCGTCAATGGCCAGTGGATGCCGGACATCACGCTCCGTCCCGGCCGCTACGCGCTGCTGCGCGTCGCCAACCTGTCCGCGAACGTGACCCATGTGCTGGAGACCGGCGAGCCGATGCGCGTCCTTGCCCTCGACGGCGCGCTGGGAGGAGAGCCCGCGCCCAACGGCCCAGGCGTCGTCGCCGACCGGATCCTGCTGCTCCCCGGGGCCCGCGCGGAGATCCTGATGGGCGGCGCCGGCGCCGCCCGCGTCCTGACGCTGCGCACCGCGGGCCTGGCCACCGCGCGCGAGCGCGACGCGGATGGCGAACTCCAGGGCGATGTCTGGCCCGCCATGGCCTTGGCCCGTATCGCCGTCCCGGCCCAGGCCGTCCCGCTGCCGCCCTGGCCGGCCGCCTCGGGCCCCGCGGAGCCGCCTCCCGTCGCCGCGCCGGTGCCGCTCCCCGCCACGATCGCCGAGGGCTGCTCCGTCCTCCCGCCCGATACCGCCGCCCATCAATGGCGCCGCCGCATCGTCGTGGACCGCACGCGGGGCGAGGAGGGCGAACGCTTCCTCATCGGCCAGGAGGTCGTGGACCAGGAGGGCAGGCCCTATGCGCCAGCCCCGGGGGACGATCCAGCCATCGGCCGTTCCTGGCCGGCGGAGCCCTGGAACCCACCGTTCGGCAGCCCGGCCGGCCAGCATGCACCGCCCGAGCGCATCATCTGCCCGGTGCGTGGCCGCGGGGAAGTGTGGGAGATGGTCAGTCCGGGCCAGGAGCTGCACAACCTGCACATCCACCAGGGCAGTTTCCGGCTTGCCCGGGCCGGTGATCCCGGTGCCCCGCCGGGCCTCACGCCGCAGATGGCGATGACCGACCCGGGCGGGACGCTGGCCGGGCTCCATCGCCCCGAGGTGGCCTCCGTGCTGATCTGGCACGACAGCCTGCCCATTGCGATCCGCGCCGGCGACGTTCCGGGCCGGACCTTCGTCTACCTTCCATTTGCCGCCGAGGTGCAGGAAGGGCTTTATCCGGTCCACTGCCACATCCTCGAGCACGAGGACAAAGGCATGATCGCCGCCGTCCGCGTCCTGCCGCCTGCCACGGCCGGACATGCCCGCGCTGGCACCGACGACGCCTCGGTCCTGGCCGCCCTGCTCGACCCCGACGGGCGGCTGCCGGCGAACTGCCTGGTGCCCTGATGAACCTTCGCTCGGACCGGAGCTCCGGGCGGCCCGCAGACATTGCCAATGTCCGGCGGGCAGCGCTCGCGCCGTTTGGCAGCGAAGGTCATGAAGCTTCGTCGGCCATGGGACGGCCCTTGGATGGGGCGCTGCCGAGGGCGCGCAAATGGGCCCGGCAGCCAGGGATTGCTCAGCTGCGCCAGGCGGAGCCGCGGATCACGCTGCAGAAGTTGCCGCGATGGAAGTGCGGCTCCTTGTCGGCGATCACGTCGGCCTTGACGTTGCCGAAGGTCGTTTCCGGCTTGTGCCTGATGCCGTCGTAGAACGCCTGGATGATGTCTTCCTTGAAGTGATCGGTGCGCGGATGGGCATGCACTACAGCCTCGCGTTCGGCGGCGCTGTATTCGGGATAGGTCAGGCCGAGTGCGTCCATTTCCACGCCGGCCGTCACGAGCGCCACGACCGGGTGCATGTGCTGCGGGATGCCGGGCGTGGTGTGGAGCGCGATCGCGGTCCAGACGGTGTCGATGTCGGCCTGGGCGATGCCGTGACCGCGCAGGAAGTCGCGGGCAGCGTTGGCGCCATCAACCTCGAAGCGCTCGGTGGCGCTGCTGTGCCGATGCGTCAGGCCCATGTCATGAAACATCGCACCCGCGTACAGAAGCTCCGGATCGAAGCGAAGTCCGCGATGCTTTCCGGCGAGGGCGCCGAAATAGTAGACGCGACTGGAATGATGAAACAGTAACGGCGAGGCGGTGTCGCGCACCAACTCGGCGATCTCGCGCGCCAGATTGCTGTCTGGGATGCTCACACCGTGGATAGACGGGCTCATGATTCGCTCCTGATTTCCGTGCTCGCCAGCACCATAAAACCGAGCTAACTTGTCCGCAAATGCGGTAATACGGCGAATCATGCCAAATCCAGGCTCGAACGGACGTAGGTGAGATGACAGAGAGAGCGGTCGCCATCGTGGCGCTTCCAGGCGTGCAGTTGCTCGACGTCTCCGGGCCGCTCGACGTATTCGCCGAGGCCAACGTGCAGAGCGGGAACTCCTCCTACGCGCTGATGGTGATCGCAGCCGAGCCGGGACCGATCCGTAGCTCGTCTGGGGTGCGGCTGATGCCCGATCGGGTCATTGGCATCGACGCGGACGTAGAACTGGATACCCTGCTGGTTGCCGGATGCCCGAACGCGGTCGACGTCCCGGCCGATGGCAAGGTGGTCGACTGGCTGCGAGCGAAGGCGCCGGCGGCGCGCCGGTTCGGCTCAGTCTGCAGCGGGGCGTTCTTCCTGGCGGCGGCGGGCCTGCTCGATGGGCAACGCGTCACGACACATTGGTCGGTCGCCGAGCAACTGGCGGCTCGCTATCCGTCCGTCAGCGTGGACGAGGACGCGATCCACGTCAGTGACGGACCCTTGCGCACCGCGGCCGGCGTGACGGCCGGGCTGGATCTGGCGCTCGCGCTGGTCGAGGAGGATCTCGGACACGAGATTGCAATGAGGGTCGCGGGGCAACTCGTCATGTTCTTCAAGCGTCCGGGCGGGCAGATGCAGTTCAGCCGCAAGGGCGAAGCGGTCCCGGCAGGTCGAGCGGCGTTGCAGGAGTTGCAACGGTGGGTGGCCGCCAATCCGGCGCTCGATCACTGCGTCGCCAGCCTCGCGAAGCGCATGGACCTGAGCCCGCGCCACTTCGCACGTCTGTTTCGAAGCGAGGTCGGAATCACGCCGGCGACCTGGGTCGAGGAGGCGCGCGTGAACGCCGCCCGGCGGTTGCTGGAGGTCGGCCACGAAACGCCGAAGCAGGTTGCCGCGCACTGCGGCTTTGCCGATGCGGACACCCTGCGCCGCGCTTTTGCGCGGCATGTCAGCGTTACGCCAGCCGAGTATCGCAAGCGGTTCGCCAGGATCGCCACCTGATCCACATCAATCGGCCGTGGTTCATACCGGCAGACCCCGATCCGACCCGGCGGCGATGCCTGGGGAAGAGGCCCGGCACCTCGACCCGCCGTAGCCTGGCGCAGCGGCTCGCACCGGACAATCGTCAGGAAGACGCTGAGCTCGGCCAGGGCGGACCGTTCGAGGACGGGCATGTGGGAAGGCCTTGTGCTGTTCTCATTGGATCGTTGTGCCCCATTCAACGCAGGCCCGGTTCCTTTTGCCCGA
>JAQGHZ010000320.1 GCA_028291485.1 Rubritepida sp.
GCCCAGGCGGTGCAGCGCGGCGCTCACGGCGTCCGCGCAGGCCAGCGTCACCAGCCCCGCCCCTGCCCTTCGCGCCGCCCGCGCGGCCAGCAGCGCGGCGCCCATCATCTCGCGGCCGGAGATCACCGTGACATGGCCGCGGCTGTGCTTGTGGGACGCGGCGCCCGGGCGCGGCAGCGTCCAGAGGGCCGGGCCGTTGGCGAAGGTCTGCGGCCGGATCGCCTCCAGCACCGAGGCCGGCAGGCCGATATCCGCCACCACCAGCTCGCCGCAGAGGTCGCGTCCCGGCAGGAGGAGATGCCCGGGCTTGGCACGGAAGAAGGTGACGGTCAGCCCGGCCCGCGGCGCGAAGCCGCGCACTGCGCCCGTCGCACCATCCAGGCCCGAGGGCACGTCCACGGCCACCACGGACCCCCGCGTTCCGCGCAGCGCCTCCGCGGCGGGACCGTCGAAGTCGCGGGCGAGGCCGGCGCCGAACAGCGCGTCCACGACGAGCCCCGCCCGCCCGATCGCGTCCAGCCCCCGCATCGGCCCGTGCCACCGCGCGGCCGCCCACGCCGCGTCGCTGCCCTCGCGGGGCGGGGCGAGCGCCGCCACGGCCACGTCCCAGCCGGCCCGCTCCAGCAGGCGGGCAACCACGTAGCCGTCGCCGCCGTTATTCCCTGGCCCGGCCAGGACCAGGGTCCGGCATGGGCGGAAGCGCTTGCGGATCGCCATCGCCACGGCCCGGCCAGCGGCCTCCATGAGCGCGGGCCCGTTTGCCGCCAGCCGGTCCGCCTCGGCCATCTCCGCGGGCGTCAGGAGTTCGGAAAGCATTGCGAAGTGGGAGTGGGTCTGCGTCATATTGCCGAAGATTTGGGAGGATCACATGACGTCCAGCAAGGGGCCGGGGAAACCCGAGCGCTCGCTCCGCGAGTTGTACCGCGATGATCCCGAGCGCGCCGACGCCCTGGCCTGGGGCCGCCGGGGCACGCTCAAGGGCACGGCGCTGGCGACGATGGGCGCGACCCTCGGTGCGGCCATCCCCTTCGCCAGCCGCATGCCGGCAGGCACCCTGCCAGAGCTGCTGGCCCGGCCGGCTTCGGCCCAAGGTGTAGGCCAGGGGACCCCCGCGCCCTTCCGCATGGAAGGCAAGAACGACCTCATCCTCCTCGGCGACCGCCCGCTCGTCGCCGAGACGCCCGAGCACCAGCTCGACGAGCCGGTGACGAGCTTCCGCAACCACTTCATCCGCAACAACGGCCAGATCCCCGAGCCGGTCGCCGATGCGGATTCCTGGAGCTTCACCATCGACGGCGAAGTGAACACGCCGCTCATGCTCAAGGTCGGCGAGCTGCGCACGCGCTTCCCGGTCGTGACGATGCAGCTGCAGATGGAATGCGGCGGCAATGGCCGTGGCTCCTTCGCGCCGGAGACGCGCGGCAATCAGTGGGGCAACGGCGCCATCTCCAACGCCGAATGGACCGGCGTGCGGTTGCGCGACGTGCTGAACGCGGCGGGCCTCAAGCCCACCGCCATCTACACCGGGCATTTCGGCGCGGACCCGCACCTCTCCGGCGCCACGGACCGCCAGGCCATCAACCGCGGCATGCGCCTCGCCAAGGCCATGGACGAGGACACGATCCTCGCCTTCCGCATGAACGGCGCGCCGATCCCGCACATCCACGGCGCGCCGCTGCGGATGATCACGCCGGGCTGGCCGGGCAGCTTCAGCCAGAAATGGCTCACCCGCATCTGGATCCGCGACAGGATGCATGACGGCGCGGGCATGGGCGGCACCAGCTACCGCGTCCCGGTGAAGCCCATCGTGCCGGGCAGCAGCAACAACGGCGCGGATTTCCGCGAGCTCGAGAGCATGCCGGTGCGGGCCATCCTCTCCTCGCACGCGCATGGCACGCGGCTGCCGGCGGGCACGCGCAGCCTCGACCTGCGCGGCGCCGCCTGGGCGGGCGACCTCACCGCGAAATCCGTCCATGCCAGCGTCGATTTCGGCGCCACCTGGGTGGAGATGCAGGTCGCGGCGCCGGCGAACCGCCACGCCTGGCAGCGCTGGCAGGGCAGCGTGGCCCTCCCCTCGGACGGGTATTTCGAGGTCTGGTACCGCGCCACCGACAGCGAGGGCCGCATGCAGCCCCACGCCGCCGCCAACTGGAACCCGCAGGGTTATTCGGCCAACCCGATCAGCCGCGCAGCGATCCTGGTCGGTTGATGCGGGCTGTGCTTCTGGCCCTCGCCCTGGCCCTCCCCCTGGCCGGCGGCGTGGCTCTCGCTCAAACCGCACCCGAGCCAGAGGAGCCCTCCATCCTGCCCGCCGGCGACGGGCAGGAGGAGACCTTCTACGCCTGCACCGCCTGCCACAGCACCTCGATCATCCGCCGCAGCGCCTTCAACCGCGAGCAATGGGACGGGCTCATGGACTGGATGGTCGAGAAGCAGGGCATGAACCCGCTGGAGCCCGCCGCTCGCCGGCAGATCGTGGACTACCTCGCGCAGCACTTCGGCCCGCGCCCCGCCGCGCGCGGCCGAAACCCGTTCCGGGAGTGAGGCGCCCGTGACGCTCACCATCGCCTGTCTCCACACGGCCGAGAGCAACGCGCCGCTCTTCGATTCGGTCGCCGCCGCGCTACCCGGCGGCGCGCTGCGCCTGACCCACAAGGTCCGCGCCGATCTGCTGCGCGAGCCGACGCCGGAGGTGCTTGCCGAGGCCGCCGCGCTGCTGCGCGATCTCGCCTGGCATGCCGATGCGGTGCTGCTCACCTGCTCCACCATCGGCGCCGCGGCCGAGCGCGCGCAGGACGCGCCGAAGCCCGTGATCCGCGCCGACGGGGCGCTGGCCGAGGCCGCGACGCGGGCGGGCGGCACCGTCCATGTGCTCTACGCCGCGCCGACCACGCGCGAGCCCACGCGGCGCCTCTTCGAGGCGGCCGCCAAGGCCCATGGCGCCAAGCTCGTCATGCACATGGTCCATGGCGCCTGGGGGCTTTTCCAGGCGGGCGAGACGCGCGCCTATCTCGGCCGGATCGCCGCGGCGGCCGAAGGGCTGGAGGGCCGTGTCGTGCTGGCCCAGGCCTCGATGGCGGCGGCCGCGGGCCTCATGCCGGGCCATCCGCCGCTGACCGTCCCGGGCATCGGCGTGATGGCCGCCGCAAGAGCCGCCGTACAGGCCCGAAAAGCAGGCTAAGCTCCGGTCTCACGAATCGCAGGAGTTCCTGCCTTGGCCGTCATCATCGCCGTTGCACAGCAGAAGGGCGGCGCGGGAAAATCCACCCTCGCCGCCAACCTCGCCGTCGCCCTCGGGGCAGACGGCAAGAAGGTCGTGCTGCTCGACACCGACCCGCAGCAGAGCCTGGCGCGGTGGTACGGGCTGCGCGCCGAGGGCACCGCCCCCCTCACCTTCGAATCCCCCTCCGGCTGGCGCCTGACCGGGGCGATCGACCGGCACCGCAGGGCCGCCGACTACGTCGTGCTCGACATGCCGCCCCATTCCGACACCGATGCCCGCATCGCCATCCGCGCGGCGGATCTCGTGCTGATCCCCTTGCAGCCCTCGCTGCCCGATCTCTGGGCCGCCGAGGCCACCATCAAGCTCGCGGAGGACGAGAAGAAGCCCTACCGCATCGTGCTGAACCGGATGCCGCCCACCGGCCGCCTGCGCGACGTGGTGACGGCGGAGCTCGCCCGCCGCAAGGCCCCGGTGATGAAGGAGACGCTGGGCAACCGCTCCGCCTTCGCGACGGCCTTCGCGCTGGGCCTCGGCGTCACCGAGAGCAGCCCGCGCAGCACCGCGGCCGCGGAGGTGCAGGCCCTCGCCTCTTCCCTCCGCAAGCTGAAGGCCCAATAACACCTGCATGATTTTTTCCATCCGGAGGCGCGTCGCGTGACGGAAGCCCCCAAGCTCACCATCAGCGACGACGACTATCCCGAGCTGGAGGCCGTGGCGGCCATCCAACGCGGCCTGCACTCCTACAACCAGGAGCGCGGCGGCCCCTACGACCGCGAGCCGGTCACGGTGCTGGCGCGCGACGAGGACGAGGCGGTGAAGGGCGGCCTGCTGGGCATGACCTACTGGAACTGGCTGTTCATCGACTGGCTGTGGCTCTCGCCCGGCGTGCGCGGAAAGGGCCTCGGCGGCGAGCTCCTGGCCCGCGCGGAGACCGTGGCGCGGAACCGGCGATGCACGGACGCCTATACCGACACCTTCAGCTTCCACGCCCCGAACTTCTGGCAGCGGCACGGCTGGGTCGAGGCGGGTCGGCTGGACGGGATGCCGCCGGGGCATTCGCGGATCTGGTACCGGAAGAAGCTTTAGGTTTCCGCGGCCCGGGTTTCAGCCATTCTGGGCGGCATGTGGACGGCCAGCCACAGCGTTTCCCCCGCCGGATCCGTCCAGGCGACGCGGTGACGGCAGAAGGCGGGCAGGATGGCGTAGTCCCCGGCCTCGAGGCGGCGCTCGCCGCCATCCTCGAAGGCCAGCATGGCGGCTCCGGAGACCACCAGCACGAATTCGTCCCAGCCCTGCTCGTACCAGGAGCCCGGCGGAGTCGAGGCCCCGTGCGAGAGGATCCGCTCGACCCGGGCGCCACAGGGTGCGGCCAGCAGCTTCCGGAAGCATTCCTCTCCCGGAGCGGGACGCGGGCCGCCCTCCGACAGGCGGCCAAAAATGGGAGGCTCGCTGGAAACCATTCTCGCCGTCTCCCTCACGCACCGACCATCCCGGCGAGACGGCCGCCTCAGCCCGCGTCGAGCAGGTTCTCCCGCAGCGTCTTCCCCGCATATTCGCGCCGGAACACGCCGCGCCGCTGGAGTTCCGGCACCACCATCCGGCCGACATCCTCATAGGTGATCGGGAAGGTGGTCGGCGGGATCACGAAGCCGTCGCAGGCGCCGGAGCGGAACCAGTCCTCCATCACGTCGGCGATCATCTCCGGCGTGCCGGCGAGCTGGCCGCGCGCCTTGCGGGCCGCCTCGGCATAGCTGATGCCCTGCGCCGCCGCGGTCTGGCGCATGCGGTCGCGCGAGCCCTGCGAGCCGCTGGCGCCGGCGCGCCTGTCGGCTTCCTCCGGGCTCGGCACATCGCTGAGGTCCACGCCCAGCAGGCCGGAATTGGACGCCATCACCAGCTCCGGATCGACCAGCGATTCCACGAAGGCGGCCTTCTCCTTCGCGATGGATTCCGTCTCGCCCACCACGACCGACAGCGTGGGCAGGATGGCGACGTCCGCCCGCGAGCGGCCGTACCGCGCGAGCCGCCGCTCCATGTCCGCGCAGAACTCGATGCCGGCCTCCTTGGTGGCGACCGTGCAGAAGATCATCTCCGCCCAGCGCGCCGCGACGTCACGCCCGCGCGGCGACGAGCCGGCCTGCAGGATCACCGGACGCCCCTGTGGGCTGCGCGGGATGGAGAGCGGCCCGCGCGTCTTCACATGGGGGCCGACATAGTCGACGTAGCGGATCTTGTTCGCATCGGCGAAAACGCCGCTCTCGCGATCGAGCACCAGCGCGTCCTCGTCCCAGCCGTCCCAGAGGGCGCAGCAGGCGGCCAGAACGTCCTCGGCCCGGTCGTAGCGGCGGTCCTTGTCCGGCAGGCGGTCCATCCCGAAATTCCGCGCCTCCGCATCGTAGGAGGAGGTCACGACGTTCCAGGCCACGCGCCCCTTGCTGATCAGGTCCAGCGAGCCGAGGCTGCGGGCGAGCTGGTAGGGCTCGTAGAAGGTGGTCGAGAGCGTGGCTCCGAGGCCCAGATGCGTCGTCACGCGCGCCATCAGCGGCAGCACGATCATGGGGTCTATCAGGCTCGCCTGGCCGCCGCGGCCGATATAGTCGGCGAAGCTCTTGCGATACACGTCGGGGATGCCGAGCCCGTCGGCGAAGAAGCCGCAATCGAAGCGCGCGGCCTCCAGCAGCCGGGCCAGGTTCTCCCAGCGCGAGGGCTCCCAGATGTCGTCGAGCGGCGCGGCGGGGTGGCGCCAGCCACTGGCGAAACTCGCGGTGGGGCCCGTCTTCAGATAGGCCACCAGATGCATCTTGCCCGAACGGCTCACGCGCACTGTCTCCTCAGGCCCGGCGATGGTCGGTGGCCCGCGCTGTCTGACCTACCACCGCATCCCCCGGCGGTCAGGACGGGCACCGGGGAATGATCGGGCCGCGCGGGACGCGGCTGACCGATCCTTGGGCATGAAACTGCGCGCTTCCTGGGCTCAGAAGCGGTAGAGCGCCGCCGGGTTGGTCACCAGGATCTTTTCCCGCGTCGCAGCGTCCGGCACCCAGTCGAAGAGCCAGTCGAGCAGCGTGCCGTCGTCGGTCATCTGCTCCTTCGTCTCGAATTGCGTGTGCGGCCAGTCGGTGCCCCAGACGCAGCGCTCGGGCGCCGCCGCGACGAAGCGCCGCGCGATGGGCGCGAGGTTGTCGTAGGGCGGCTTGCTCGAGCGGTAGCCGCTGATCTTCACCCAGACATTGCCCGTCTCCAGCAGGCGCAGCGCCGCCTCCAGCTCCGCGCCCTCCGGCCCGTCGGCCGCGTCCACGCCGGCCATGTGGTCGAGCACGAGCGGCACCGGAAGCCGCGCGAGCCGCGGCGCCAGCTGCTTCAGCACCGGGCCCTTCATATAGAGCTGGATGTGCCAGCCGAGGCTCGCCACACGGCGGGCCAGGCTCTCGACGTGCTCGACCGGGGTGCCGTTGCCGCTGACCACGTTCAGGCGAATCCCGACCGCGCCCTCGTCGGCGAGCTCTTTCA
>JAQGHZ010000327.1 GCA_028291485.1 Rubritepida sp.
CCTCCGCCGCCGCCTTCCAGCGCGTGTCGGAGAGCCGGTTCACCAGGCTCTTGGTGTCCTTGGGATCGGAGAGCAGCGCCTGGATCACAAGCCCCGGCTGGCTCGCCCCGTCCGGAATGCCGAGCGCGGTGGTGACCACCTGCAGCACGCGCGGGTCCTTCAGCGCGGTCTTGATGTCCGGCGCCTTCGCGACAGCCTTCTGGAACTGGTCCATGGCGCGCTTCTGCATCGGCTCGGAGGCAATGCGCGCGAGCGCCTTTGTCTCCTCGCTGGGTTGCAGCGCCAGGCGCAGTGCCGCAATGGCGCCGCCTACGTCACCCATGGCTGGCCGGTTCCGGGAGATCCCGACGCGGCGCCGGCAGCGGCGGCAGGCCCAGCACCTCCTCCTCGTGGCGCATCACGCGCCGCGCGATCTTCAGGGCGAGGTAGCAGTCATCCGCCTCGGCGGCTTCCAGCGAGTGGGCCAGCATCTCGCGCACGGTGGGCGAGGTGGTGGCCTCCATGAATTCGGCGATGAGCCGGCGGGCCGCCGATAGGCCGGGCTCGCGCTCCTCGTCGCCGCCGATATAGGCGGTCTGCAGCGCGAAATAGATGCGCCGCGCCGGCGTGTTCGCCCCGTCCGGCGCCATGATCTGCTTGCCGAACAGGAAGCGGGCCTTGGCCGCCAGCTCGATGCGCGTCCGGTTGCGGAAGCGGATCGGCGCGCCGTTGACCACCATGAGGTCGCCCAGGCGCAGTTCCAACACGAGCGTGGACATCTTGTTCCCCTTGAAATCCGGACCGGAAGGCGCGCCGCTGGTGCGACCGGCGAGCGCCCTCCTGGCGTCGTGCCGTGCCTCCGGCGGCGAGGTCCTTCCCGCCGCCGCTGCATCCTGGCGCGACGAGGTTAACGCCGCTTGAAGATCGATGATTTTGGCGGTCATCGCAGGAAATTCGCGAGGTTGAGATCGCTCAGCGAGCCGATGGCGCGATAGCTCGCATCGAGCGTCGTCTTGGTGGCCTGCAGCAGCGAGAGCGTCTCGGCCATGTCGACATACTGGATGTCGGAGAGCTGGCCCTCCAGCACCGTCGAGAGCTGGTCGTGCCGCTTCTGCGCCGATTCCATCCGCGCCTCGACATGGCCCAGCGCGCCGGCCTCCTCGCCCAGCGACGCCTCGGCCGCGCCGAAGCCGTCGCGGATCGTGGTCACCAGCTTGTCGAATTCGAGCGGGTCCGAGGCCATCTGCGCTGGCGTCAGCGCGGCGAGGCTCATCAGGTTGCGCATCATGTCGCGCGCCCAGCTCCCCGTGGTCTCGCCGGAGCTCACCGCCTGCGCATTGGCATTGGCCTTGATGCCGTAGCCGATGATCTCGCCATCGGCCGAGGGTACGCCGCGCCGCGCCTCCTGGCTGCCGGCCGGCGCCGTCTCGTCGGCAGTCAGGAAGGCGGAGAAGGGCGTGACGCCGGCCGCCGTGCTCTGCGCGATCCCCTTCGTCGCGGCCGAGACCGTGGCGGCATCGGTCGCGCCGAGATTGCCGATGGCCGCCGCCACGTCCTGCGCCATCTGCCCCGTCGCGAGCTGGTCGGGATCGGAAATGGGGGGCTGCGTGAGGTCGGTGCCGCCGAAGAGGTACTCGCCCGCATGCTGCGTGTTCAGCAGATGCGCCATCTCGCTCAGCGCCGCGCGGGCCTGCGCCTGCACCGTGGTCAGCGAGTTCGGGTCCGCGCTGGTGATCCGCTGCGTCACGGTCGAATGGAAGTCGCGCGCGATCTCGGTCAGCCGGCCCAGCGCCTCCTGCATCATGCCGGTGCGGCCCAGCGCTTGGTCCATGGAGGTCTTGTAGACCTCGCGCCGCCCCACCTCGCCACGCAGCGAGACGAGGCGCGAGACTTCGGGCCCGAGGTCGCCGAGATTCTGCGCGCGCAGCCCGTCGGCGGATTGCCGCGTCAGCGTCGCGAGGCGCGTGCGCAGGATCGCGGTCTCCCGCGCCACGCTTCCGAGCAGGTCGATGGTCATGGGGTATCTCCCTTAACGTCCGACGCCCTGCAGCGCGTCCCACATCTGCTGCGCCGTGGTCATGACGCGCGCATTGGCGGCATAGGCGTTCTGCAGCTTGATGAGGTTCGCCACCTCGGCATCCGGATCCACGCCGGATTCGTTCTGGAAGCGTGCGTCGAGCCCGGCCTTCAGCCCTTCGGCGCGCGTCTTGGCCGCGGTCGCCGCGGCGCGGTCGGCGGTCTGCGCGCCGGTCAGCGTCGCGGCATAGGCCTCGACCGAGCGTGCGGGGATGAAGGGCGAGCTCAGGCTGCCGTCGGGACCAAGACCGCTGGACGGAATCGACGCCCAGTTGGTGCCGTCGCGCACCGTCTCGCCCAGGCTGTGGTCGATGATGCGGTCGAGCATCGTGGCGAAGCCGGAGGGCCCGCCGCCGGGGTTGGTCGTGAAGGCGGTGGGCCCGCCCGGTGTGTCGACGACGTCGTGCGTGCCGTCGCGCAGCAGGGCCGGGTTGGAGGAGACGGCGGTGCTGATCCGGATCTGGTTGGCGAAGCCGATCTGCCCGCTCGCCGGATTGGAATAGCCGAGCGACACGTCCGGCACCGTGCCGGAGCTGCCGGTGAAGAGCGTCAGCCCCTGCGCGTCGAAGCGGCTGGCAAGCTGCGCGGCGGCCACGTCCAGCTCGGCCTGGTAGCGCGGCAGGGTGGCATCGCGCAGGTTGATGTACTCG
>JAQGHZ010000338.1 GCA_028291485.1 Rubritepida sp.
TCCGGGCCCCGATGCCGCCTGCCGTCATTGCGGCGGCCGCCGGCTGCTTCGCCATGCCGAGCTGTTCGCGCTGACCATCGCGCATGTGGATTGCGACGCCTTCTATGCGAGCGTCGAGAAGCGCGACCGTCCCGAGCTGGCGAGTCGGCCGGTCCTGGTCGGCGGCTCCAAGCGCGGCGTGGTGGCGGCCTGCTGCTACGTCGCCCGCGGCTACGGCATCCACAGCGCCATGCCGATGTTCCAGGCGCTGGCGGCCTGCCCGGACGCGGTGGTGATCAAGCCGGACATGGCGAAGTACGTCGCCGAGGGCCGCCGCATCCGCGCAATGATGGAGGCGCTGACGCCGCTGGTCGCGCCCCTTTCGATCGACGAAGCGGTGCTGGACCTGGCGGGCACCGAGCGGCTGCACCGCGCGCCGCCGGCGGTGGTGCTGGCGCGCTTCGCAAAGCGGGTGGAGCAGGAGGTGGGCGTGACGGTCTCGGTCGGCCTGGCGGGCAACCGGCTGATGGCCAAGCTCGCGGCCGAGCGCGACAAGCCGCGCGGCTTCGCGATCATCGGCCGGAACGAGGCGGCGGCCTGGTTGGCGCCGCAGCGGGTGGGCGTGCTGCCGGGCATCGGCCCGGCGGCGGCGCGGCGGCTGGAGGCGGCGGGAATCACGCGACTTGGCCAGCTCGCCGCGCTCGACGGCCGGGCGGCGACGGCACGGCTGGGCACCGAGGGCTCGTCGCTGGCGGCGCGGGCGCGGGGCGAGGACGACCGGCCGGTCAGCTCCGACCGCGAGACCAGGAGCGTCAGCGCCGAGACCACCTTCGACGAGGACCTGTCCGGGCTCGCCGAGCTGGAGGCCGTGCTCTGGCGCATCTGCGAGCGGCTGGCGAAGCGCCTGGCGGCCAAGGATCTCGCGGCGGGCGGGGTGGTGCTGAAGCTGAAGACCGCCGGCTTCGAGACGATCACCCGCAGCGCAAGGATGGCCGCGCCGACCCTGCTGCCCGAGACCTTGTTCGAGGCCGCACAGCCGCTGCTCGCCAAGGCCGCCGACGGCAGGCGCTACCGGCTGCTGGGCGTGGGCGCCGCCCCGCTTGCCGGGGCGGCGGATGCGGACCATGGCGACCTCGCCGATCCCGGCGCGCCGCGGCGCGCGGCCAAGTGGCGCGCGATCGAGGCCCTTCGGGGGCGGTTCGGCGCCGAAAGCGTCCTGGCGGGGCGTTCCCTGGGCGGCCGGCGCAAAGGCTGAGCTTTCACAGCCTGTAACAATGCCGTAGAGGCCTAGGATGGAAGCCTCCGAACCTTGCCCCGTTTGTGAAGCTGGCGCCCTTCGGCCGTTGCGCGAGGTGGACGGCGTCCCCTACCTCCGCTGCGACGGCTGCGGCACCATCCTGGCCGAGCGGGCCTTCCTCGACCGCACCATGGCCGGCGAGGCGCGGCAGTACGACGACAGCTATTGGCGGGACGAGCTCTCCTCGGCCCGGCAACGCGGCTACGGCGCCTCGCTGACCCGCCTTGCCGAGGTCTTCCTCTACGCGCGCCGCCCGATCCGCCGCTTCCTCGACGTGAGCTGCGGCGCCGGCACGTTGCTGGACGCCGCGGCCGAGCTGCTGCCCGAGATCGCCGACACCTTCTGGGGCATCGAGCCCTTCCCGCCGCCGCCGGAATTTCGCGCACGCCATCCCAACTACCGGGTGGGCTTCCTCTGCGACCTGGAAGGCCGCTTCGACGGCGGCACCTGCATCGAGGTGATCGAGCACCTGCCGCCGGAAATCCTCGCGATGATGCTCGGCCAGCTCGCCGCCGTCTCCGAGCCCGGTGCGCTCTGGTACTTCAACTCGACCCAGCCGGACTTCGTGCTGCGCGATGATCCCGGCTACCTCGATCCCTTCCATCGCGGGCATATCGCGAGCTACTCGGTCGAGGGGCTGCGGCATGTCTTCGGCGCCGCCGGCTTCACGGTCCATGCGCTGCCCGGGCGCGACTGGGCCTTCCTCGCCGAATACGGCGAGCACCCGGCGATGGATGCCAACGGCCTCCTCACCCGCGTCTGGACGGCGATGCCGGAGAACCGCGCGCGGCTGGAGGCGGGCCGTTTCGGCAGCCTCCTGCTCTCCGCCGGTGTCGAGGGCGCGCGCTGCTACGCCGAGGCCGCGACGGCCGCCTGGGCGGTGGCCGAGCGCCGGCGCCTGATGGACGAGGGGCCCGCGATGATCCTGCGGGCCGCTGTACGCTCGCCGGGCCGGGCGATCGCACGGCTGCTGCGCCAGGGGCGCTGAGCGCCCGTCAGGGCTGGGGGGCGCTGAGCGCCCGTCAGGAGCGCACGCGCCAGGCGGTGGCGCCTTCCTGGGTGAAGAAGCAGCCCTCCACGCGGCAGTCCATCGCCTCGAGCGTGCCGATCAGGCCGAGCCGGCGCTCCAGGGGCACCAGCAGCATCATGAAGCCGCCGCCGCCCGCGCCGGAGACCTTGCCGGCATAGGCGCCGGCGTTCATCGCGGCCGCCTGCACCTCCTCGATGCGGGCATTGCTGATGCCGCTCGCCATGGCGCGCTTCTGCAGCCAGCCCTCGCGCAGGGTCTCGGCCAGCAGCTCGAAGTCGCCGCGCAGCAGCGCCTCCTTCATAGTGAGCGCCGAGGCCTTCAGCGCGTGCATCGCATCGATGGACTTCGTGGCGCCGGAGCGGACGTTGTCGCTCTGCTGCGCGATGATCGTGGCGCTCTCACGCGAGACGCCGGTGAAGCAGAGCATGGTGCGCGAGGCGAGCTCGTTGGCGACCTCCTGCTTGATCTTCAGCGGATTCACGATGACGCGGTCGTTGGCGTAGAACTCCATGAAGTTGAAGCCGCCGAAGGCCGCCGCGTACTGGTCCTGCCGCCCGCCATGCAGGCCGATATCCTGCCGCTCGATCACATAGGCCAGGTGCGCCACGTCGTACTCGCCGAGCGGCAGGCCGAGCCATTCGGTGAAGGCTTGCACCAGCGCCACCACGATCGCCGAGGAGGAGCCGAGGCCCGAGCCCGCCGGCGCCTCGGAGAAGGTGCTGATGCGGACCGCCTGGGCCTTGCCCTGCGCGTAGTCGGCGATGATGCGGTTGTAGACCGCCTTGGCGATGTCGAGCTCGCCATCCAGCGGCAGCGTCGCGGCGACGGGATAGGCGCGGCGGCGGCCGAGGTCGAGGCTCTCCACGACGATCTCGTCGCCGGCCAGCGGCTCCACCATGGCATAGGCGTAGCGGTCGATGGTGACGTTCATCACGGCGCCGCCATGCAGGTCGGTGTAGGGCGAGACGTCGGTGCCGCCGCCGGCAAGGCCGAGGCGCAGCGGGGCGCGGGCGCGGATGATCACGGCTGGCATTTCCTCCATGGCGGCGGGCCGGTGCCACCGTGCTCCCTCGCGACGATCCACGCCGGCGGGCGGTCTCGCCTGGGAGGCCGGCCCGGTCCGCCCGCTCATCCCACCCCTCTTGCCCGGAAAGCGGCACGGCGACAAACCCCGCGGACGTGCCGCGACGCGTCTGACCGCGTGCGGCGGGTCCGCGGGACAGGCCGGGCTTGACGGGAGGCCGCACCGCTGGGCCTTGCTCCTCCATGCCTCCCATCCACGTTCTCCTGGCCACCTACAACGGCGCCGCCTACCTCCCGGAGCAGCTTGCGAGCCTCGCGGCGCAGGACGACGTGGACTGGCGGCTGCTCTGGCGCGACGACGGCTCGACGGACGGCACGCCCGCCGTGCTGGAGGGCTTCGCCGCCGCCCATCCGGGCCGGGTGGCCCGCCTTGCGGAGCCCGCGGGCCGGCTCGGCGCTGGCGGCTCTTTCCTGGCGCTGCTGGCGGCGGCCCCCCCGGGCGGGCTCTACGCCTTCATGGATCAGGACGACGTCTGGCTGCCGGGCAAGCTCTCGCGGGCGGCCTCGCTCCTGGGAGACGGCGCCACGCTGGTCTGCACGCGCCTCAGCCTCGTCACGCCGGAGCTGGCGCCGATCGGGCTGTCGCCGCTGCCGGGCACGCCGCCGCGCTTCGCGACGCTGCTGGCGCACAACGTCGCCGCGGGTTGCACCGTGGTGATGGACGAGGCCGCCCGGGCGCTGGCCCTGAGCGCGCCCTTCCCGCGGGGCTCCCACCATGACTGGTGGTGCGCACTGCTGGTGACGGGCTGCGGCGGGCGGCTGGTCTTCGATCCGGAGTCCCGGATCCTCTACCGCCAGCATCCGGCCAACCTGGTCGGTGGCGCCTCCGGCCTGGCCCAGCGCGCGCTGCGGGTGCTGGGGCGCGGCGCAGAGAGCTTCCTCGCGCCGCTGGCGGTGCATCTGGACGCGCTGCGCGCGGCGCCGCTCACGGCTGACGCGCGCCGCACGCTGGAGGCGCTGGAGGGGCTGCGCAATGCCTCGCCCTTCCGCCGGCTATCGGCCCTGCGCCGCTCCGGCCTCGCACATCACGCGCGCGGGATGGCGGCCGTGCTCGGCGCCTGGGTCGCCTTCCGCCGGCTGCCCTGATCGGCGTTTGCCTGAGCGGCGCTTGCTTGTGCGGCGGCGAAGGCCCCGGAGAGCTCGCACTGCATCGCCTCGGCCGAGAAGCGCCCGTGGATGAAGGCGGCCGCCGCCTCGGACCGCAGGGTCCAGAGCCGGTCGTCCGTCAGCAGGCGCAGCACGGCGGCGGCGAAGTCCTGCGGCCGGTCGGCGACATCGGCGGCCTGCTCCAGCCCGTCCAGCCCCTGGGCACCCACGGTCGTGGTGACGAGGGGCACACCCTGGTGCAGCGCCTCCACGACCTTCATCTTGACCCCTGCGCCGTAGCGCAGCGGACAGACGATCACGCGCGCGGCGTCATAGCGCCGGGCCAGCTCCTCATCCGTCACGAAGCCGGTGACCTCGATGTCCTCGGCGGCCAGCGCCTGGACGGTCGGCGTCGGGTTGGAGCCCGCCAGAGTGAGGCGGATGCCGGGCCGGCCGGCGCGGATCGCGGGCAGGATCTCGCGCGCGAACCAGACGGCTGCATCCTCGTTGGGACCATGCCCGAAGCCGGCCACGAAGAGCAGGCCCTCCCGCCCCTCGGGGACGGGGGCCGGGCCATCCCGATCCGGCAGGGCATAGGGGATGATGGCGCGGACGGCGGCGGCCGGCTCCAGCCTGCGGACGGCCGCGGCCTCCTCCTCGGAGGGATAGAGCGAGAGGTCCGCGCCGCGCCAGGCCTGCCGCTCCTCGGCCAGGAGGCGGTCCGCCTCGGCCGCGAGCGCCGCGTTGCCGGTGGCCTCCATC
>JAQGHZ010000341.1 GCA_028291485.1 Rubritepida sp.
CCCGGCAGGAAACTCAGTTTCCTGCACCTTCGATCAGTGAAAGGGTCCAGGGCCGAAAGCCCTGGTGGGGGGAGTGTGAGGGGGGCAAAGCCCCTCTCACAGGGTCAGAACGGAATATCGTCGTCCATATCCGCTTTCTTCCCCGAATCCCATCCGCCCGACTTCGGCGCCCCGCTGCGGGCCGGCGCCGAGCTGCGCTCGCCGTAGCCGCCGCTCTTGGCAGGGGCGGAGGCGCCGCCGCCATACTCGCGCTCCTCGCCCGAGTCGGCACCGCCGGAGGCCCGGCCGCCGACCAGCGACAGCTCGCCGCGGAACTGCCGCAGCACGATCTCGGTGGTGTACTTGTCCGCCCCCGACTGGTCCTGCCACTTCCGGGTCTCGAGCTGGCCTTCGATGTAGACCTCGCTGCCCTTCTTCAGATAGCGCTCGGCGATCTCGCCCAGCTTCTCGTTGAAGATGGCGACCGAGTGCCACTCCGTCCGCTCCTGCTGGTTGCCCTCGCGGTCCTTGAAGCGCTCGCTGGTGGCCAGGCGCAGATTCACGACCTTCCCGCCATTCTGGAAGTTACGCACCTCGGGGTCCTTGCCGAGGCGCCCCAGGATGATCACCTTATTCACTCCGGCCATGGGCCGCGCCTCCTTCAGATCGGCCGCAGAACCTACCTTTTCCGCGGCAAACGGGCCAGCCCCGGCAATTTCCGGGGTCCTGGGCCGTTTTCATGCTGTGCGCCGCAGCATATATGGTGCAGACAGCGTGAACACAATATGAACATCCATTCTCCCGGAGCCCAAGCCTATGCCGCGTGATGCCGCCGATCCTGTCGTGAAGGGGGAGCTCATCCGGATTCGCGGCGCCCGTCAGCATAATCTGAAGTCGGTGGACCTGGACCTGCCGCGCGGGAAGCTGGTGGTGCTGACAGGGCTCTCCGGCTCCGGAAAATCCTCGCTCGCCTTCGACACCATCTATGCCGAGGGGCAGCGGCGCTACGTCGAGAGCCTGAGCGCCTATGCGCGGCAGTTCCTGCAGCTCATGCAGAAGCCCGATGTGGACAGCATCGAGGGCCTCTCGCCGGCGATCTCGATCGAGCAGAAGACCACCTCGCACAACCCGCGCTCCACCGTGGGCACGGTGACGGAAATCCACGACTACATGCGCCTGCTCTGGGCGCGGGTGGGCGTGCCCTATTCGCCGGCGACCGGTCTGCCCATCGAGGCGCAGACGGTCAGCCAGATGGTGGACCGCGTGATGGACATGCCGGAGGGCACGCGGCTGCTGATCCTGGCGCCCGTCATCCGCGGCAAGAAAGGTGAGTACCGCAAGGAGCTCGCGGAATATCAGCGCCGCGGCTTCGAGCGCGTGAAGATCAACGGCACGCTGATGCAGATCGGCGACGCGCCGAAGCTCGACAAGAAGCTGAAGCACGACATCGAGGTGGTGGTGGACCGCGTGGTGGTGCGCGAGGGCCTGGCGCAGCGGCTGGCGGATAGTTTCGAGACGGCGCTGAGCCTGGCCGACGGCATCGCCTATGCGGAGAATGCGGACGGCGGCGAGCGCACTGTGTTCTCGCAGAAATTCGCCTGCCCGGTTTCTGGCTTCTCGATCGAGGAGATCGAGCCGCGGCTGTTCTCCTTCAACTCGCCCCAGGGCGCGTGCCCGACCTGCGACGGGCTGGGCACGGAAAGCTTCTTCGACCCCGCGCTGGTCGTCCCGAACCCCGGCGTGAGCCTGAAGGACGGCACCATCGCCCCCTGGGCCGGCAATGCCAGCACGCCCTATTTCGACCAGACGCTGGCCTCGCTCGCCACCCATCTGAAGGTCAATCTCAAGGCGCCCTGGGAAGACCTGCCGGAGGAAGCGCAGACCGCCATTCTCTTCGGCACGGGCAAGGACCCGGTGACGCTGAAGTACAAGGACGGGCTGCGCGCCTACGAGGTCCAGAAGCCCTTCGAGGGCGTGATCTCCAACCTCGAGCGCCGCTTCCGCGAGAGCGACAATCCCTGGGTCCGCGAGGACATGGCGCGCTACCGGGCCGACAAGCCCTGCCATGTCTGCGAGGGCCATCGCCTCAAGCCGCAGTCGCTGGCCGTGAAGATCGCGGGCTCGCATATCGGCGAGGCCTCGGCGCTCTCCATCCGCCGCGCGCGCGAGTGGTTCGGTGACGTCATGCCCACGCTCACGCCGCAGCGCCAGGAGATCGCGCGCCGCATCCTGCGCGAGATCGAGGACCGGCTGCAGTTCCTGGTGGATGTGGGGCTGGACTACCTGTCCCTCTCGCGTTCCTCGGCGACGCTGTCGGGCGGCGAGAGCCAGCGGATCCGCCTCGCGAGCCAGATCGGCAGCGGGCTGACGGGCGTGCTCTACGTGCTGGACGAGCCCTCCATCGGCCTCCACCAGCGCGACAACGAGCGCCTGCTGGTCACGCTCCGCCGCCTGCGCGACCTCGGCAATTCGGTGATCGTCGTCGAGCATGACGAGGACGCGATCCGCAGCGCCGACTGGCTCGTCGATATCGGCCCCGGCGCCGGCAAGGCGGGCGGCACCATCGTGGCGCAGGGCACGCCCGACGAGGTCGCGGCCGACCCGAACAGCCTGACCGGCGCCTACCTCTCGGGCCGCCGCGAGATCCCGATGCCGGAGACCCGCCGGGTCTTCGACAGGAAGCGCATGCTTCGCGTCATCGGCGCCACGGGGAACAACCTCAAGGACGTCACGGCGGAATTCCCGCTGGGCACCTTCACCGCCGTCGCCGGCGTCTCCGGCGGCGGCAAGTCCACGCTGGTCGTCGAGACGCTGTTCAACGGGCTCTCGCGCAAGCTGATGGGCGCCTCCGTCGTGCCCGCGCCGCACCAGCGCATCGAGGGGCTGGAGCTGATCGACAAGGTCATCGACATCGACCAGTCGCCCATCGGCCGCACGCCGCGCTCCAATCCCGCGACCTATACCGGCCTCTTCGCGCCCATCCGCGACTGGTTCTCCGAGCTGCCGGACAGCCGCTCGCGCGGCTACAAGCCGGGCCGCTTCAGCTTCAACGTGAAGGGCGGCCGCTGCGAGGCCTGCCAGGGCGACGGCGTCATCAAGATCGAGATGCACTTCCTGCCGGACGTCTACGTCACCTGCGACACCTGCAAGGGCAAGCGCTACAACCGCGAGACCCTGGAGGTGAAATTCCGCGGCAAGTCCATCGCGGACGTGCTGGACATGACGGTGACCGAGGGCCGCGAGTTCTTCTCCGCCGTACCGACGATCCACGAGAAGTTGCGCATGCTGGAGGAGGTGGGCCTCGGCTACATCCATCTGGGCCAGCAGGCCACGACGCTCTCCGGCGGCGAGGCGCAGCGCATCAAGCTGGCCAAGGAGCTGAGCCGCCGCGCGACGGGGCGGACGCTTTACATCCTCGACGAGCCCACGACGGGCCTGCATTTCGAGGACGTCCGCAAGCTGCTGGAGGTGCTCCACCAGCTGGTGAACACAGGCAACACGGTGCTGGTGATCGAGCACAACCTGGAGGTCATCAAGACGGCCGACTGGGTGCTTGACCTCGGCCCCGAGGGCGGCGAGGGCGGCGGCGTCATCGTGGCGTGCGGCACGCCGGAGGAGATCGCGGAGAGGCCGGCGAGCCACACCGGGCGCTTCCTCAAGCCGATCCTGGCCCGCCACGCCGCCGTCGCCACCGCGACGAAGAAGGCGCGCAGGAAGGCCGGCTGACAGGGAAGGACGGGGACGACCCTCGCCCCCGCCCGACAAAGTATTCAGCCTGCGTTCAGGGAGGCTACTCCGCCAGGAACACGCCGACGGGATTGATGATCACGCGCGAGATCCGGCAGATGTCCACATTGCGCAGCTCCAGCGCGGAACCGTTCGCGGCGACCGCCTTGAAGTCGTGCGCGCCGGGGGCGCCGGCGTCCATCGCGAGCTCGCGGCCGCCGGGAAGCACGCCATTGCCGAAGCGGTCGTTGCCCCAGCCGCCGGAGCTGGACGGGCTGAAGTAGAACTCGTTGATCGTGACCTGGCTCTGATTCACCACCGTGAAGCGGGTGTCGCAGGACTGCGCCAGAACGGGCGATGCCCCGGCCGCCAACAGGATGGCGGCAGCGAGCGTGATGCGTCGCAACATGAAGGTCTCCTGAATACTTGATGGGCAACGATCGCCCATGCGCGTGATAGGCCAGGAATCATGTGGACTTCCAGAGCCATTCGACCGTTAAAAAATATTTTTCCAGAATATTCAGTAATTGCCAAAATGATTTAGTAATTCTGCAATCCTGAGTTGAATCAGCTCTCGCGCCGCCACAACGGCCCGCGCCAGTGCCAGGCGATCCACCCCGTCGCCGCCAGTCCGAAGCTCGCATAGATCGTCGCCGTCGAGGCGAAGCCGATCCGCGCGATGCCGAAGCCCGCGCCCAGCAGCCCCAGCGGTAGACCGTAGATGGACAGCATCCGCAGCCCCATCACGCGCCCGCGGAAGGCCGCCTCCGTCGAGCGCAGCAGCAGCACCGACATCGGGATCATGCAGAAGCTCTGCACGAAGCCGGCCAGGAACAGCATCGCCATCCCCGCCGCCGCCGTGCCGATCTGCGCGAAGACCAGCAACAGCGCGAACCACAGCCCCGCCGCCGCGAGCATGACCTGCGCCGGCCGCTCGCCCACGCCGCGCAGGCTCACGATCATCGAGCCCGCCAGCGCCCCGCCCGCGAAGGAGGCGACCAGCAGGCCCAGGCCCGTCCGGTCCATCCCGTAGACCTCGCGCGCCACATGCGGCAGCAGCCCGCCGGAGAGCGGATAGGCCGCGAAATTCGCCAGCCAGGCCAGCCACAGCGCCGCCAGCAGCACCGGCGAGCCGCGCGTGTGCGCCACGCCCTCGGCGAGCTCCCGCCAGACGGAGAGCACCGTCGCTGGCCCGGCCCTCGGCCCGGCGCGTTCGGGCTCGTGGACGGCCAGGGTCAGCAGCACGGCGGTCAGGTAGAGCGCCACCACCACCCCATAGGCCGCCGCGATGCCGAGTGCGGCGATGATTCCGGCCCCGGCCAGCGCGCCCACCACGCGCGCGCCGTCCATGCTGGCGCGGCTGACGCCCAGCGCACCGGCGAGCATCCCCGCCGGCAGGATCGCGGCCACCAGCGTGTTGCGCACGCCGACGTCTGAGGGTCGCACCAGACCGAGGAGCGCTGCCGTGACCAGCACGGCCGCCGGGCTGAGGTTCCCCGTCACGGCCAGCCCCGCGACGCAGGAGGCGATCACGAGGTAGACCATCCGCATCGCGGCCAGCAGGTTCCGCTGCCCCACCCGGTCGCCCGCCACGCCGAGCAGCGGCCCGAGCAGCGTCCCGGTGAACTGCAGCGCGCCGAAAGCCGTCAGCCAAACCACCGATTCGGTCGTGACCAGCACGTACCAGCCGAGGATGAGCGTCTCCATCTCGAAGCCCAGCGAGGTCGCGAGGTCGGCGGGCCATTGGAAGCGGAAGTTGCGCTGGGTGAAGGGCGAGCGGCGCGCAGGTTTTCGGTCTTCGGCGCCGCTCATGGGCGGGCCTGACTGCCGGGCATCTCGTTTCCTCTCCGCGGGCGCCGTCGAGATGGCGCCCTTCGCGGCGAGTATGGGCGATGGGGAAAGGAGCCGGGAGCCCCTTCGGAGCACATTCCGGCGCTTGCATGTCACCGCCCGGCCCGCCGGGCCGACGGGATAAGGTCCTCGAACGGACGCAATTGCGTTGACGGGCAGCTGTGATGCCCCGCAGCATCCCGACTGAGGTTGGCAAGGGGCATTTCATGCACGGTCGTCGCACCTTCCTGGGAGTCGGCCTGGGAGCCGGGGCCGCCATCGCCGCACCCCGGCTTGCCGCGGCCCAGAATGCGCCGGGCCGCAGGGTTCTCCGCTTCGTGCCGCAGGCCGACCTGGCGCTGCTGGACCCGATCCACTCCGTCGCCTTCGTCACGCGCAACCACGCGCTCATGGTCTTCGACACGCTCTACGGCTGGGACGCCGACCTGCGCGCGCGC
>JAQGHZ010000368.1 GCA_028291485.1 Rubritepida sp.
TGGTCGATGCCGGGCCCGAGGCCCGCGGGTACGCGCCGGCCTCCGCCTTCATCCTGGTGCCGGAGGTGCAGGTCACGGGCGGCGATCCGCTGGCGGGCGGGTTGCTGAGCCTGGCCGCGACCGGCGCGGCGCGCCGCGCCGCCTTCGCCCGGGCCGTCGCGATGGCGGAGCAGCCGCCGCGCTATTGACCCGGACTGGCGGGGGGGGCGGCGCCGCCCCCACGCCAGCCGGCATCACGGTCCGTGCGAGGCCGGTATCAAGCCGCCTTCGCGACCTGGGCGGCGCCCAGGTCGATCCGCGCCTTCAGCGGCAGGTGGTCCGAGGCCAGCCGCGCGAGGGGCGTGCTGTGCGCCTCCACCGCCGAGACGATCCCCCGCGTTCCCAGGATCCGGTCCAGCGCCAGGAAGGGCAGACGGGACGGGAAGCTCGGCGCGCCGCCGGCCAGCGGGCCGAACACCCCCTCCAGCGCGACCAGCGAGGAGGGTACGCCCGGCCGCCATTCGTTGAGGTCGCCCATCATCAGGGTCGGCATGGGGGTGTGCGCGCGGCGGTCACCCTCGGCGATGGCCTCCAGCAGCGTCGCGGCCTGCATGGCCCGGTGCCGTCGCATGAGGCCCAGATGGGTCGCGATCACTCGGATGCGCCCGGCCGGCAGCTTGAGTTCGGCGATCAGCGCGCCGCGCGGCTCGGCGCCGGGAAGGTCGATCCGGCGCAGGCGCAGCAGCCGCCCCTCGCGGACCAGCAGGGCATTGCCGTGCCAGCCATGGCCGCCCGGCGTATCGGCCACGGGCAGCACGGTGAGGCCGGTGCGCTTCTCCAGCGAGGTGGCGTCAAGCAGCCCGATGCGCTGGCCGAACCGGCGGTCGGCCTCCTGCAGGGCCAGGACATCGGCGTTCAGCTCGGCGATGACGCCGATGATCCGGTTGGGGTCGAAGCGCTTGTCCACGCCCACGCATTTATGGACGTTGTAGGAGGCCGCCACGACGCAGCCCTCCGGCCGCGCCTCGGCCGCACGATGGTGCACCGGGCCGCGCCGACGCGCCAGCGCACCCTGGAGCTGGCGGAAGGCACCATGGACCTCGATGGGGAAGCCGGTTCGGGGGGAACGGGGCGGCGCGGTCATCCAGTCTCTCTCAGTGTGGCCGCATCGGCGTGGATTCGATCATGAGGAACAGGCAGAAAGAATGGGCATCCGGGCAGCCCATGCCAACCGGATTCAGGGGTCGAACGCCCGGAGCGGACGAGGTTTTCATCCCCCGTCCATCCAGCCGCCTTCCCTTGCTGAGACCCTGGGGCCCCTTGCATCCGTTTCCGGTTCGCGACGATGCTATCCTCATAAGCTTTCCGGACGTCCGCCATGCCCATGATCCTCGCCGCCAACGCCAATGCCCAGGGCAGCCATGTGGGCGAATGGCGCCACCCCACTGCCTGGGACAGGCCGGCCGCCAACCTCGAGAACGCCGTCCGCCTCGCGCAGATCGCCGAGGCGGGGAAGATGGACCTGCTCTTCCTGGCCGACGGCAACGGCGTACGCAACCTGGACAAGCCGGACCTCTTCGCCGCCACCGCGCCGTCGGACCGGCCGGGCATCTTCGAGCCGGTGACGCTACTCTCCGCCCTTTCGATGGTCACACAGCATATCGGCCTCGTGGCCACGGCGACCACGACCTATGACGAGCCCTTCGGCGTGGCCCGCCGCTTCGCCTCGCTGGACCATCTCAGCAAGGGGCGGGCGGGGTGGAACCTCGTCACCACCTCCAACCCAGGGGACGCGCTGAATTTTTCGCATGACGAGCACGTCGCCCGATCCGACCGCTACGAGCGCGCCGGCGAGTTCGCGGAGATTGTGAAGGGGCTCTGGGATTCCTGGGCCGACGACGCCTTCCCGCAAGACAAGGCGACCGGCCAGTATCTCGACCCGAAGAAGGTCCATGCGCTCAACCACAAGGGAAAGCACTTCAAGGTCGCCGGCCCGCTGAACGCGCCGCGGCCGCCGCAGGGCCATCCCCTGATCTTCTCCGCGGGGCAGTCGGATGCGGGCAAGGATCTGTCCGCCTCGACGGCCGATTGCGTCTTCGCCATCGAGGGCACGATCGAGAACGCCCAGAAGCTCTATGCCGATCTCAAGGGCCGCATGGCGAAGTTCGGCCGCCAGCCCGACGAGATGAAGATCCTCGCCGGCACCACCATCGTGGTCGGCGAAACCGAGGCGGAGGCCAACCGGATCCTGCAGGAGCTGGAGGAGCTGGTGCCCATCCCGGTGGGGCTCGACTACCTCTCCAAGATGGTCGGCACGAAGATGTCCGACTATCCGCTCGACGGGCCGATGCCCGAGTTGGACGCGGAGCATCTCGGGCCGACGGCGATCGGCAAGTCCATCATCGCCATGGCGCGCGCCAAGGGTCTGACGGTGCGCGAGACCTACAAGACCGTACTGCCGCAGATGGCGGGCAACATCTTCCGGGGCGACCCGGTGCAGGTCGCCGACAAGCTGGAAGCCTGGTACCGCGGCAAGGCCTGCGACGGCTTCATGATCGCCGCCCCGGTCGTCCCGACCGGCATGGAGCGCTTCACGCAGCTCGTGATCCCGATCCTGCGGAAGCGCGGGCTGTTCCGCTCCGAATACGAGGGCCGCACGCTGCGCGAGAACCTCGGCCTCGCACGGCCGGCGAACCGCTTCTTCGTGCCCGCCCAGACACCCGTGATGGCGAAGTGATCCGAAAGATGCCGCAGATGAATCTCTCCCGCCGCGCCGTCCTCGGCACCCTCGCCGCCCCTGCCCTCGCCAGCACGGCCAGCGCGCAGGCCTGGCCGAACCGGCCTATTCGCGTAATCGTGCCCTTCGCCGCCGGCGGCGCCACGGACCTCATGACGCGGCTGATTGCCGATCGCCTTGGCGGGCCGCTCGGGCAGCAGGTGGTGATCGACAATCGCGGTGGCGCCTTCGGCGTGCTGGGCGCGGATGCGGTCGCGAAGGCGGCACCGGACGGCTACACGCTGCTGGGCGGCAGCCCCGGGCCGATGGTGGTGAACTCCTTCGTCTACAAAACCCTGCCCTATGTGCCGGAGCGCGATCTCTGCGGCGTCTGCATGGTGGCCTCGATCCCCTATGTGATGATCGTGCCGGCCTCGCTGGGCGTGAACACGGTGCAGGAGTTCCTGGCCCTCGCGCGGTCGCGGCCGAATTCGGTGAACTTCGCCACTTCGGGCATGGCGTCGCGGCTGACGGTGGAGCTGTTCCGCGCGCTGGCCGGCAACCTCGAGATGGAGATGGTGCAGTATCGCGGCGGCGCGCCGGCACGGACCGACCTGCTGGCCGGGCGCGTGCAGCTGGTCATCGAGCAGGCGCCCTCCTTTCTGGAGGATTTCCGGGCCGGCACGCTGAAGCCGCTGGCCGTGGGCGGCACCCATCGGTTCCGGCTGCTGCCGGACGTGCCGACGCTGCAGGAGTCGGGCATCGCGGGCTACGAAGCCGCGGCCTGGATGGGCTATGGCGCGCCCGCGGGCACGCCCATCGAGATCCGCCGGCGGCTGGCCACCGAGATCGACAAGATCGTGAAGCTGCCCGAGGTGCAGGAGCGGCTGCTCTCCTGGGGCTCGGAGCCGGTGGGCGGGACGGTCGAGGATATGGACCGCATCCTCGCGGAGGAACGGCGACGGTGGTCCGAGGTGGTGCGGATCGCCGGGATCGAGAAGGAGTAAGTCCCGGCGCCGCTACGCCGGGAGGATCACCCGCTCTACATATTGCATGAAGTGCGAGGCGGGCGGCGTCTGCAGCCCCTTCACCTTCGCCTGCTCGTCGAAGCGTCGAAGCTGCACGGCTTCCCGGTACTGCGGCACCGCCTCGAACTCCGCGATCTCCTCGGGCGACATGGGGCCGCCCTGGAGGCTCAGGCTCAGGATCGAATCCCTGGAGAGCTTGGCGAAATAGTCGGGCTCCACCGCGCAGAGGTAGCGCTTGGCGGCGACATGCAGGCGCACGGGCTCCGTCACGTCCGGGCCGAACATGGAGAGGAGGAACTCGTAACCGAGTTCCTCGTGCTTATCATCCACGCCGTTCTCGGCGGCGTTGTCGCCGAGGTCGTGGACCATGTGGCCGATGTCGTGCAGCAGCGCCGCCGCGATGAGTGTCTCCGGGCAGCCCTGCTTCTCCGCCAGCATCGCGGCCTGGAGCGCGTGCTGGCGCTGGTTGATCTCGGCCAGGCCATACTGGCCATCCGCCTTGAGCTCGATCAGCTCGGCGATGTGGGTGAGGCGCGGATCGGCCATGGAGGCGCTCCCTTGGGCTGGAAGCGCCAGGTTACAGGCCGACCCGCATTGGTACAATCATCTAGATGATGACGTTCAGGCGACAGCCCCTCAGACTGGCATGGTCTTCGCAAGCGGCGGCAGGGCGATGACCTTGGCATACCAGGCCGCGAGCTTCGGATGGCCTTCGCGCCAAGGCTCGTTCTGGTAGCGGAAGTCGAGGTAACCGAGCGCGCAGGCGACGGTGATGTCGCCGATCGTGGTCAGCAGGCCGAGCTGGTCGGCCTCGGCCTCCAGCTTGTCGAGCGCACGGCTGACCTTGCCGCGCTGCGTCGCGATATACTCCTTGCGGCCGTCATCCTGCGGCAGCGCGATCTCGCGGCGGCGTGGCTGGCTCGCGTCCATGATGCCGTCACCGAGCGCCTGGAGCTGCAGCGCCTTCCAGCGCGCCGGGCCGGAAGTCGGGAAGAGCTTCGGCGCGGAGCCGACGCTGTCCAGGTACTCGCAGATCACCGGGCTGTCGTAGAGCGCCATGCCGTCGGGCGTGACGAAGGTGGGGATCTTGGCGAGAGGGTTGAGGGCAGCCAGGGCGGGATCCGCCGTCTTGAGGCCGAGGTCGGAGATCTGCCCCTCGATGCCGCGGGTGATGGCGCAGGCCATGGCCTTCCGGACATAGGGGCTGGCGCCGGAGAAGGAGAGCTTCATGAAGGACCGTTTCCACTGTTGTTGGCTGCGGGATTCTCCCCGCCGCCGCACGATCCGACAAGACGGCGGGGATCAGAAGATGCCGAGGGCCAGGCCGGCGGCCATGGCGGCGCCGAGCTCGCGACTGGGAGCGAGCTGCGCCTCGGTGAGGTGTTTCGGCGCGAGAATGGCGTCGGGCGTTTGCGCGCCGGTGATGACCAGCACGGGCTCGGCCACCTCGCGCAGGCGCCAGCCGGTGGCGATGCGGCGCATCTGGCGGATCGCGCCCTGCCCGTCCGTGCCGGCGCAGACCATGAGCGCGAAGGGCCGGCCCTGGATGCGATCGAGCAGCGGGTAGTAGCAGCGGTCGAAGAGATCCTTCATCGGGCCGGAGAGCGAGGCGAGAGTCTCCGGAGCAGCGAAGACGTAGCCATCGGCGGCGAGCAGGTCGTCCGGGCGCGCCTCCTCCGCCTTCAACAACACGGTGTCCGTCTCAGCGGCAGCAGCCTCGCGCGCCGCTTCCGCCATGGCCGCCGTGCCGCCGGTGCGCGAGTGATACAGGATCAGCAGCCGCGTCATGTCGGCGCGAGGATCCCGGTCTGCGCCTCGGCCGACATCCAGGCCCGGGCAGCGCGGCGGACATGGCGCGCGGCGAGCAGCGCGGCCAGCTCCTCGTCGCCCTCGGCGACGGCGGTGAGGATCATCGCGTGCTCGCGCCAGTCCATGCCGGCGCGCTCGACGCTGTTGCGGCGGAAGACCATCTCCGTGCGCTCGCGCAGCGGCCGCATGAGTTCCTGCAGCGCCTGGTTGGCACCCGTCGCCGCCAGAAGCTCGTGGAAGCTGGCGTTGAGCGTGGCCAGCGCGGCCGGCGAACCATCCGCGACCAGTGCGTCGCCGGCGGCGAGCAACTCCTGGATACGGGTGACCTTGCGCGCGTCGCGGCGACGGGCGGCGAGGCGCGCGGTCAGGCCCTCCAGCACGGCGCGGACCTCGATCAGGTCCTGCGCGTCCTCCGAAGAAAGTGCGGCCACCTGCGCGCCACGGCCGCCGTCCACAGGCTCGGCGAGACCCTCCATGACGAGCTGCTTGATGGCCTCGCGGATAGGCACGCGCGACATGCCGAGATCGGCGGAGAGCTTTTCCTCGACGAGCCGCTCGCGGGGCCGGAGGCGGCCGGAGACGATCGCCTCGCGCAGCGCCTTGAGCGCGCTCTGGCCCAGCGAGGGGCGCCGGGGCGCACGCTCCTTGCTCGAGGACTCCGTTTCGGGTTTCGCCGCCTTGCTCAAACCAATCTCCTCACGACCGCACGGATAGGCCGGCCTCGTGCGTGGCCCAAGAGCGGGATGCGCGCCGGCTCACTTGTATACGAACAATCCCTGCATCGTATGCAACGGGTCATCACGCATGATGCGTCGCACAATATATAGGCTGATTTACCCGCTTAAATGCCCTTTTTGACCGCATTTCGTGTCAAATTAGCCACATTCATGAGCCGATCCAAAAACTCTCGCGTTGACGCCCGCGATCATCGTATACGAAATCGTCCGGGAACATTCCAACCCGGAAGGTAAGAACGGCATGGCCTCCATCGGAGCGGTTCACTACGTCTACCTCCTCGGCGTCGCGGCGATCATCCTCTCGATGATCCTGCGGGCGAACGTCGTCGTACCCGCCATCCTCGCGACCTTCGCCGTGGCGCTCACCTGGTCGGGCAGCCTGATCGGCGCCACCATCTCGATCTTCAACGGCTCGCTCGTCGCGGCGAAGGAGCTGTTCAGCATCTTCCTCGTCATCGCATTGATGACCTCGCTGCTGAACGCGCTGCGCGCCCTCGGCGCCGACCAGCGCATGGTGCAGCCCTTCCGGCGGGTCATGACGAACGGCCATATCGCCTTTTTCGTGCTCGCCGCGATGACCTATGTCATCTCGCTCTTCTTCTGGCCGACGCCGGCCGTGCCGCTGGTCGCCGCCACGCTGCTGCCGGCCGCGATCGTCGCCGGGCTGCCGGCCATCGGGGCCGCGGTCGCGATCGCCATCGCCGGCCAGGGCATGGCGCTGTCCTCGGACTATGTGATCCGCGTGGCGCCGGGCATCAGCGCGCGTGCCGCGGGTATCCCCGAACTGGCGGGCGTCGTCGCGGACAAGGCGCTGATCCTCTCGCTCGTCACCGGCGCGGTGGCGCTGACCCTGGGCTATCTCGCCATCCGCAAGCGCATCGCGCGGCCGAGCGAGCAGCATCTCGTGGCCTGGCAATCCGGCGCCACGCTGGGCGAGAGCCTGGCCGAGCAGCGCGAGGAGATCGCGCCGAACATCGGCTCCTTCGACAAGTCCGTGATCGCGCTCCAGGCGGCCGAAGGCGCCGCCGTCCCGGCCGAGAGCCTCTCCGCGGCCGCGGCGGCACCGTCTCGGTCGCCCTGGACCAACCGGATGGCGATCCTCACGCCCATCGTCTTCGGACTGCTCATCCTCTTCATGCTCGTGCCCAAGGTCATCCCCGGCCTCGCCGAGCTGAAGGGCGGCGACGCGGCCGCGCTGGTGGGCGGCACGGCGGCGCTGCTCATGCTGGTCGCGACCTTCGCCGCCGACGGCCCCAAGGCCATGCACACCACGGCCGACCACATCATCGACGGCCTCGTCTTCTCCTTCCGCGCCATGGGCACGGTGCTGCCGATCGCCGGCTTCTTCTTCCTGGGCGCGGCGGAATTCTCCGGCGCCATCCTCGGCCTGCCGTCATCCGCGCGCGGGCCCGACCTGCTCTTCGAGGTGATCCGCTCGATGGAGCACCTGATCCCGCACAGCCCCACGGTCGTGGCCTTCGCCGTGATGATCGTGGGCATGATCACCGGCATCGACGGCTCGGGCTTCGCCGGCCTGCCGCTGACCGGCGCACTGGCCGGGGCGCTCGGCCCGGTGGCCGGCATCGAGCCGACGACACTCGCGGCCGTGGGCCAGATGGGCGCGGTCTGGACCGGCGGCGGCACGCTGATCGCCTGGTCCTCGCTCATCGCCGTCGCCGGCTTCGCGCGCGTGCCGGTGCTCGACGCCGTGCGCATCCTGTTCCTGCCGGTGGTCGCGGGCCTGGTGCTCTCGACCATCGTGGCGGTGGTCCTGTGGTGACGCCGCCGATGTTCCTCACCAACCCCCAAGGAGGTCCGTCATGACCGCACTCATGAATCACGACGAGTTCCGCACCGCGCTCGAGAATGCCATCAAGGGCAAGAGCGCCAACAAGTCGCCCTTCAGCATCGCCTGGGCGAGCGGCAAGCTCAGCCGCGAGCATCTCTCGCGCTGGGCCGAGAACCACTACAACTACGTCGGCCCCTTCGCCGACTACCTCGGCTACGTCTATGGCCGCATGCCCGCGGAGTTCCAGGAGGCGAAGGATTTCCTCCTCGCCAACATGTACGAGGAGGAGATCGGCGGCGACCGCCATACCGACCTGCTGATCCGCTTCGCCGAGGCCTGCGGCACCACGCGCGAGCGCGTGAAGGATCCGAACAACATGTCGCCCACGACGCGCGCGCTGCAGAGCTGGTGCTACTGCGTCGCGATGCGCGAGGACCCGATCGTCGCCGTCGCCGGCCTGGTCGTGGGGCTGGAGAGCCAGGTGCCGTCCATCTACCGCCGGCAGACGCCGACGCTGCGCGAGAAGTATGGCTTCACCGACGAGGAGGTGGAGTTCTTCGACCTGCACATCGTCTCGGACGAGATCCATGGCGAGCGCGGCTACCAGATCGTGCTGGAGCACGCGAACACGGTGGATCTGCAGCAGCGCTGCCTGAAGATCTGCGAGGTCGGCGCCGAGATGCGGCTGCTCTACACGACGGCGCTCTACCGCGACTATGTCGAGCACGAGCTGTCGCTCGCCGAACTCGATATGGCGGCCTGAGACCCGCATGCCGCAGGTCACCTTCCGCAAGGGCGAGGAGGAATTTTCCGAAGCTGTGGCGGACAACACGAATCTCGTTGTCCGCGCCGGCATCAAGAAATTCCCCTGGCCGCACCTTCGCTACGGCTGCGGGATGGGGAAGTGCGGCAAATGCGCCTGCCGGGTTCTCGACGGGGCAGAAAGCCTCGCCGAGCCCAATTGGAAGGAACAGAAGGTGCTGGGCGAGAAGCTGGCCGAAGGCCTGCGGCTCGCCTGCCAGCTCTGGATCGTCAATGACATCACCCTGACCCAGGACGGGGTTCCCCTGCCCAGTCCCGTGAAGCCCTGAGAGGCGCGACATGTACGTCATCCTCACCAGCAAGCCCGGCCAGTTCCGGACCGACGTCACCGAAGGGCTCGTCCCGGTGGAGGCCTACGACTACGTGTTCCACGGGCGCGTGCGCGCGCAGTTCGTCATCGCCGAGCTGACGCGCGCGATGAAGGTCACGGTCGTGGACGAGGTCTATCCGCCCATCGTGAACCGCGTCCCCTCCAAGTTCCTGCCGAGCTTCGAGACGGCCGATGCCGCACGCGCCGAGCTGAACCACCTCACCCATTACGGCAGCGTCCGCGCCGCGCTGGAGAAGGCGCCGCTGCCGGTCGTCGCATGATCCAGGTCACCTTCCTCACCAACGGCAACAAGACGGTCGAGGCGCCCGAGAACAGCAACCTGCTGCGCGTCTCGCTACGCGAGAAGGGCGGCATTCCATTCAAATGCGGCGGCGGGCTCTGCGGTACCTGCAAGTGCCGCATCGAGC
>JAQGHZ010000397.1 GCA_028291485.1 Rubritepida sp.
CGGTCGGCCGCGCGCCGGGCCGCGCGCGCGGCGGCCGGGGCCAGCAGCAGCGGCAGGACAAGGGCCAGGGCCAGCGGCAGGCCGACCAGCAGCATCAGCCAGGGCTCGCCCGCCAGGAGCGCGACGATCGCCACCAGCACCGCGAGGCCCGCGCCGGCCGGCAGGATGCCGCCGAGATAGAGCCGGTCCAGCGCGTCGACATCGCCGAGGACGCGGCCCAGCAGGTCGCCCGAGCCGCGCATCCCGATGCCGCCGGGCATGCGCTCGGCGAGCCGGCGGAAGAACCAGACGCGGGTATCGGCCAAGGCGCGGAAGGCGGCGGCGTGGCTCGCCATGCGCTCGCCCCAGCGCAGGGCGGGCCGCAGCAGCACGAGGGGCCGCACCCAGACGAGCGCGGCGAGGCCGAAGATGCCGCCGGCCGCGAGCCCGGCCGCCACGCCCTGCCCCGCCAGCGCCAGCAGCGCGACACCGGCGAGCGCCGAGACCATGGCGACCAGCAGCGCCTGGACGAGCGCGGCGCGCCGGGGCGCCCAGAGCCGCAGGACGCGAGCGAGATCAGCCCACATCGGCGAGCTTCCTTTCACCCAGTTCCAGCACGCGGCCGGAGAGGCCGAGGAGCGCGGCGGAATGGGTGGCGATGAGGGCCGTGCGGCCGGCGCAGAGGCGGGCGATGGCTTCCATCACCTCGGCCTCCGTGCTGGGGTCGAGCGAGGCGGTCGGCTCGTCCAGCAGGACCAGCGGCGCGTCGCGGAGGAAGGCGCGGGCCAGCGCCACGCGCTGCGCCTGCCCGCCGGAGATGCCGTGGCCGCCCTCGCCCACGGGCGTGTCGAGGCCCCGCGGCAGATCGGCGGCGAAGGCCATGACGCGGGCGGCCTCGGCGGCGCGCAGCACCTCGGCGTCGCTGGCGTCCGGGCGGGCCAGCGCGATATTCTCGCGCAGCGTGCCGCCGAAGATATGCGCGCGCTGGCCGACATAGGAGGAGAGCCGCCGCAGCTCGGCCGGCCGCAGCCGCGTGACATCCTGTCCGTTGATGGCGATGCGCCCGCCGGTCGGCCGCGCGAAGCCCATGAGCAGCCGCAGCACCGAGGTCTTCCCGGCGCCCGACGGGCCCACCAGCATCAGCGTCTCGCCCGGGTTCATCGCGAAGGTCAGGCGCGACAGGGCCGCCGCCGGCGCGCCCGGATGGCGCAGCTCCACCTCGTTGAAGACGAGGGCCACACGGCGCGGGACCTCCTCCAGCAGCAGGCCCGCCTCGGGCGGCGCCTCCAGCAACGGCGCGAGGTCGGCGGCGGCGCCGCGGGCCGACATCGCCTCGTGATAGGCGGCCGAGAAGGCCCGCAGCGGGGCGAAGAAGGCCGGGACCATCAGCATGCAGAACAGCGACAGCGTCGGATCGGCGGGACCGCGGCCCGTCAGCAGCGCGCCGTGGCGCCAGGCAAGGTAGCCCAGCGTGAAGGCCGACAGCAGCTCCAGCATGGCGCTGGAGAGGAAGGCCACGCGCAGCACGCGCATGGTCCGCCAGCGGAATTCCTCCGCCGCCTCGCCCAGGGCGCGGGCCTCGTCCTCGGCGCGGTTGAACTGCACCAGGGTCGCCAAGCCACGCAGCCGGTCCACGAAGCGGCCGGCCAGCCGGCCCAGCACGTCGAGCTGCCGCCGGCTCTCCCGCGCGGCGCCGATGCCGGTCACGGCCATGGCGACAGGGACCAGCAGGCCCAGGCAGGTGAGGACCATCGCGCTCACCCAGTCGGCCCGCCAGACGATGAGGACGATCAGGGCCGGCGAGAGCACGGCCAGAGTCATGGCGGGCAGCCAGCGGGCGAAGAAGCCGTCCAGCGCCTCGACACGGTCCACCAGCAGGGTGGCCTTCTCGCCCACGCCGCGCGGATCGGCGGGGCCGAGCTCCATCAGCCGGGCGAAGAGGGCGGCGCGGATGCGGGCGCGGGCGTGCTCGCCGGCGGATTGCTGCGCCATCTCCTGGGCGGCGCTCAACCCGGCGCTGACCCACATCAGCACGCCGGCGCCGGCAAGGTCGCCCCAGCCGCCGCCGGAGGAAAAGCCCAGCAGGGTCGTCAGGATGCGCGCGACGAGGAAGGCGATGGCCACCTGGCAGAGGGTGACGGCGACACCCAGCGCAATCGGCAGCGCGACGCGCCATGCCTGCCCGCGCGCCTGCCGCATGAGCCAGGCCGAACCTAAAGCCTGTTGGGTTCGCATTCGCTCATGTCTCAGGCCCTGGATCCCTGCCGCGGAGCATCATTCGCCTCGGCGGCGAATCCGCCTTTGACGATCATGCTCCAGCGGCCGTTTGGAGGCGATTGCATCTCACTGACGTGTTTAGGGCAGACCGTCCCGCCGCGCCACTTGCCCCGACCCTGCCGGCCGCGTCACATCCGGGGGTTCCCGTGAGGATTCCCGCATGCTGCGTCACCACGGCCGCTTCCCCTACTCGCCCTGGACGGCGCGGCGGCCGGAATCCTGGCCGGGCGGGCGGAAGCTCGCTGTCTATCTGGGCGTGAACCTCGAGCATTTTGCCTTCGGCGAGGGGCTGGGGGCCGAGCTCGCGCCCGGCGGCCCTGCGCCGGATATCCTCAACTACGCCTGGCGCGACTACGGCAACCGCGTCGGTGGCTTCCGGCTCATCCAGCTGCTGGACGAGCTGTCGCTGCCCTGCACGGTGCTGCTCAACAGCGAGATGTACGGCCATGCGCCCGAGCTGGTGGCAGCCCACCGCGCCCGCGGCGACGAGATCGCCGGGCATGGGCGCACCAACAGCGAGCGCCAGAGCACCCTGCCCGAGGCCGAGGAAGCGCGGCTCATCGCCGAATCCACCGCCGCCGTCGCGGAGAACGAGGGAAAGCCGCCGCGGGGCTGGCTCTCGCCCTGGATCGCCGAGAGCGCCGTCACGCCCGACCTGCTGCAGGAGGCCGGCTACGCCTATTCGCTCAACTGGTGCATGGACGACCAGCCCGTCTGGAAGAAGACGCGGGCCGGACGAATCCTCAGCATCCCCTACCCGCAGGAGGCGAACGACATCCCCTCCATCGTCGCCCGCAAGGACGGGGCGGAGCAGTTCGCCGCCCTCCTCGCCGAGGACTTTTCCGAGCGCCTGCACCAGACGGCCGACGGCATCCCGCAGGTGATGGGCATCGCGCTGCACCCCTACATCGTCGGCCAGCCCTACCGCATCCGGGCGCTGCGCCGGGCGTTGACGAGGATCGCCGCGGAACGCGACGCGGTCTGGATCACGACGGCCGGCGCCATCCACGACCACTGCCTGACCTGGCCCGAAGGAAGCATCCCCTGATGCGCTCGCTGCTCGCCCTTCTCCTCCTCGCCGCCTGCGCCACCGCGCCCGGGCCGCAGACGCCGCGGACCGTGCCCTCCGTGGACCTCACCCGCTATTCCGGGCGCTGGCACGAGGTCGCGCGCCTCCCGCAACGCTTCCAGGACAGCTCCAGCCTGCGCTGTGAAAACGTGACGGCGACCTACTTTCCGGCCGCCGCGGCGGCATCTCGGTGCTGAACGAATGCGTGAACGGGCTCGATCCCGCGCGGCCCCAGCACTATGCCCAGGGCGTGGCCTATCCGGTCGAGGGCAGCAACAATGCCCGGCTTCGGGTCAGCTTCTTCTGGCCGATCTATGCCGACTACTGGGTGCTCGGGCTGGACCCCGACTACCAGTGGGCCGTGGTCGGCTCGCCCAGCCGGCAGTACCTGTGGATCCTGTCGCGCTCACCGAACCTGCCGGAGCCGCAGATGGAACAGGCGCTCGCGATCGCCCGGGCGCAGGGCTTCGACCTGTCGCGGCTGGTGCGAAGCGCGCCGTGAAGAGTCCCGTCGCGTGTGCATGGATGGGCCTATAGGCTGGCCGGCGAGGAGGCCTTCATGCCCCGCCACCGCATCCTGCGCCGACGCCTGATCATCCTGGGCGCGGCGAGCGCCACCGCCGCGCCGGCGGCCCTGGGCGCGCCGGCAACCGACAGCGATCCACGCGACACCCCCGGCCAGGGCCGCATCCGGCCGCCCAACTCGGATGCGGACCCGACCGATCGACCGGGACAGGGCCGCACCCGCGGCAGGGCGCCGACGCCGGGCACCGACATCGATCCTGTCGACCAGGCGGGCCGGGGCCGCGCCGCCCGCACCGGCCCGAGCGACAGCGATGCGCGGGACCGGCCGGGCGAGGGCCGCGCGCCAAGGCCGCCAGCGCGTTAGACCATACGGGAATCTGGAATGGGGTGAGGCAGCTCTATTTGAGCTGGCTGTCCTTGCTGCCGCGGCGATTGAATCCGATCTGCACCGGCCGGCGATCCCGTTCCGACTGGCATTCGATGCAGGTCCTCACTCCGGGCAGCGCCTGGCGGCGCGCCAGAGGGATTTCCTCGCCGCATTCCTGACAATGAGTCTCGCCCTCGCCCGTCGGGATCGAGGCCCGCGCTCGCAGCACCCCGTCCGTGACGGTGTCGTCGATCTGATCCTGCACTGCCCCGTCCGGGGCCCACCCAGTCGCCATCGCCGCTGTCCGATTTCACAGGGACTTCACATGGGATTTGCGGCGCGGCCTTCCAAGCCTAAGGCTTCGTCAGCCAGCGCTTGGCGATGCGGCAGGCGACCGTGAAGGCGGGGTTAAAGACATTGCCGACATCGTAGCGGACCACCTGGCCCATCAGATGGCTCGCGGCCCTGGCGTCCAGCCCGTAATCCTCGCCGAGCCATTTCGACATCTCGGTCGTGGCATGCTGCAGCGCCTGATCCAGCGGCCGGGCATTGCCGACGGTGAAGATGTCCTCTTCCGTCTCGCCGCGCGGCCAGGTGATCGTCCGCTTCAGGACCTGGAAGGTGACCTCCATCTCGAAGGAGGTCTCGATGCCCGTGCCGACGATCTCGCCGTCACCCTGACAGGCGTGGCCGTCGCCCAGGTAGAAGAGCGCACCCGGCACGGAGACCGGGAACCAGGCCGTCGTTCCCGGCGCGAAGAGGCGGTAGTCCATGTTGCCGCCGTTCTGGGCGCTGGTGGCCGTGGAGAAGGCCTGGCCGCCCGCCGGCGCGACGCCGAAGCAGCCGATCATGGGCTGGATGTCAGGGGCGAAGTTCTCCAGGCCCTTCACCGGCTCCTGGAGCTGCACGGTGCCGGCGTTGCGGTTGATGTCCCAGACCACACGCTGCGACGGCGGCCGGTCGATGATCGCCGCCGGGTCCAGCACGGTCAGCGCGAGGGGTGAATAGGTCCAGCCCGTGGCGCGGCTCGGCGTCAGCCGGTCGATGCGGACGGCCAGGGTGTCGCCGGGCTCGGCGCCTTCAATGAAGAAGGGGCCCGTCATGGGATTGGGCCGGCTGGCGACGGCGACCTCCTGGGCATCGAGGCCGGAGGCATCGACCGTCGCGGCCACCACCGTGTCGCCGTCGGCGACGCGGAGGCAGGGCTCGGCGGTGCCGATGACGTCGAAGTATCGCGTGGGATTAAAGCGGTGCGTGGCCATGCCGAAGGCTAGGAACCCCCGTGAAGGGGGTCAAGAAGCCGGGTTCAGGCCACCCGGACCAGCCGCGGGGGCGCGCCCTTGCCGCGCACCTCAGCCTCCTCGAAATCGGCCGCGACGATCGCCCGGTCGAGAGCGGCCCGGAGTTCCCTCGCGCTTTCGAGCGTCAGCTCCACGCCGGCCCGCGCCCCGGGCTCCAGCGCGGTATTGAAAAAATCGAGCGTGATGACGTCGCCCAGGTGCGCATGGCGCGCGTGGTCATAGGCGACCACCGCCTGCGTCAGCGGGAACCACTCGTCCCCGCGCTTGGCCATGCCCTCAGCGGCCACGATCTCGACGATGGACGTGCACATCTCCGCGCTCCCTACTTCGCCAGCTTCTTGCCGAAGAACGAAAACACCTTGCTCCAGCCGTCCATGGCCTGCTCGGGCCGGTAGAGCGGCCGGTGCCAGTAGAAGAAGCCGTGGCCGGCGCCGTTGTAGCGATGGAACTCGTAGTCCTTGCCGTGCTTCTTCAGTTCGGCCTCGTGCTGGTCCACCTGCTCGGGGCTCGGCGCGCGGTCGTCATTGCCGAAGAGGCCGAGCAGCGGCGCGGAGAGGTCCTTCGTCATGTCGATCGGCGCGACGGGCGTCTTGGCGTTCAGCTCTTCGGCGCCCATCACCACGCGGCCGCCCCAGAGCTCCACGACGGCGTCCACGTCCTTGCGCTGGCAGGCGTAGATGAAGGCATGGCGGCCCCCGGAGCAGGAGCCGAACAGACCCACCTTGCCGTTGTTCTCGGGCTGCGCGCGCATCCAGGCCACGGCGGCGGCGGTGTCGCCGACCATCTGGGCGTCGGGGATGCCGCCCTCGGCGCGCACCTTGGCGGCGACGTCGTCCGGGTTTCCCTCGCCCGCGCGCTCGTAGAGGTTGGCGCAGATGGCCATGTAGCCGTGATGCGCGAAGCGCCGCGTCGACTCGATGTAGAGCTCGCTCCAGCCCGGCAGGTGGTGGATCAGCACCACGCCCGGGAAGGGCCCCTTCCCTTCGGGCTTGGCCACATAGGCGGTGATCGGGGTTCCGCCGTCGCCCTTGAGGGTGACGTTCTCGCAGGTCATGCCGCGGTAGAATGACATTCGATGTTCCTCCATGGGCGGTGGCCGACAGTATTCGGCCATCGCCCCTGAGGCGCAACGGGTGAGCTAATGCATGATGTCGCCGCCGTTCGGCGACAGGCAGGCACCGCAGTAGTAGGTGCCGCCGGGCCCGGCCAACAGCACGGCCGTCGCCGCGATCTCCTCCGGAAAACCCAGCCGTCCCAGCGGCAGGCTCGCCGAGATCCGCGCCTTCCATTCCGGCCCGCGCTTGGCCGTCAGGTCGGTCTCGATCGGGCCCGGGGCGATGGCGTTCACCAGCACGCCATGCGGGCCGGCCTCGAAGGCCAGCGACCGGGTGAAGCTCAGGATGCCGCCCTTGGCCGCGCAATAGGTCGTGATCCCGGCCGAGCCCTTGATGGCGAGCTGGGACGAGATGTTGATGATCCGCCCGCCGCCGCGGGCGACCATGCCCGGATAGACGGCCTGGGCCATGAAGAACATGCCCTTCATATGGATGTCGAACATCCGGTCGAACTCGGCCT
>JAQGHZ010000330.1 GCA_028291485.1 Rubritepida sp.
CTCCCGCAGCACGGACGCAATCAGCAGCGCCTGGCCTGGCCGGGTCGGGTCCTGCCACTGCGTGATCCAGGCGCGCAAGACAAGTCGTTGGTCGGCAGCGCCGGTTGGTCGGGCCAGGGTTAGCGCCGGTGTCCTGCCGCGGTCCATCACGGGCAAGGCCGGCAGTTCCATGGCCGGCGTACCGGGGACCAAGATGCGGCCGAGCGCCGCCGCCGACCAGCCGGGCAGCCGCCGCCAACCATCGCCTTCGAGGGCCATAGCGAGCGAGTCCGGCGAGCCCTGCCATTGCAGGATGATCGGTTCCTCATCCTCGCCGCCGAGGTCGCTGCGATGGGTGGGCAGGCTCCGCCATCCGCCGGCGAGCCAAGGCTCTGCCAGCAGGCCCGGCCGCAGTTCGTTGCTCCGCAGGATGGCGAGGTCCGGTCCGATATGCGTGCCGATCCGTGCACCACCAAATACCAGCAGGACCAATCCGACCAGCGCTGCGAATGCCAGCGGCGCCACCGCCTCATGCCGCAGGTCGCGGAACACGACCGCGAAGGACGCGACCACAGCCGCGCCGAGCAGCATTCCGCCCATGATGTCCGATGGCCAATGCGCCGCTAGATAGACGCGGGAGAAGGGTATCAGGACGATCAGCAGCAAGATCGGGGCCAGGGCGAGCCGACGCCGTGGGCCGCTTTGGCCACCCGCGACGAGCCAGCCTAACAGGCCCAACGTCACCACCGCCATGGTGCTGTGCCCGCTGGGGAAGGAAAAGCCCGGGGCGATCGAGGTCACCAGGGGAGGGCGTACGGCCTGGACGCCCAGCTTGATCGCGGTCATCAGCGCCGCGGTGGCGGCGATCGCAATCAGGACGCCCGCCGCGAGGCGGAACTGCCGGCGCAGCAGCAGCCAGCCAACCATCGCGCCACTCACCATCAGGTTCATGGGCGTATCGCCGAGCCGGGTCGCCGCCAGCATCACCGGGTCGGTCCATTGGTTATGCAACGACCCGATCAGGGCCAGGACGGCGCCATCGATCCGGACGATGGCCTCGCGCCCGACCACGCTTTCCAGCAGCCCGAGGAACGCGAGCAGGCAACCCGCGGCCAGCGCGATCAGCAGGGCGCTGCTACGACGCTCCGCATGTTCTGGAGCGGTCGCGAAGCGGCCGAGGCGGCCGGCGAAATCCTGGCGCGGCGCCGCCCAGCGCGCCAAAGTGACCTGCCCCCGGCCAAACCAGCGATAGCCGATCAGCCCCCCAAGGCGCAGCGCCCAGAGCGTTGCCAATAGCAGAACCAGAAGCACGGTGACCGCCACCCCGAGCCGCATGCTGATCGCGCCGGCCCCGGCAAGGACTGTGCCGGCCAGCACGCCCGGAAGGACATGCGCGGGCGCCCAAACCAGCGCCGATGCGATGTTCGCGGCGTAGAAGCGCGTTGCTCCCATGCCCAGCATGCCGGCCGCGATCGGAATCGTGGACCGGCTCACCGGGACGAAGCGGGCAATGAGGATGCTGATGGCGCCGCGCCGCAGAAAATAAGCCTCACCCCGCTCCAGCAGGTCCGGCCTGCGCGAGAACGGCCAGATACCGCACAGCCGAGCGCGGTAATGATGGCCGATCCGGTAGGACAACCCGTCGCCGAGGATGGCGCCAGCGGCGGTTGCGATCAGGATAACCCAGAGGTTCAGGTGCCTAAGCGCCACCAGCGCGCCGAACGCGATGATAATGGCGGTGCCCGGCACGATGGCCCCGATGATGGCGAGGCTTTCGGCCGCAGCAGCGACGAAGACCAGGGTCGCGGCCCAAGAGGGGTGCGCCGCGGCGGCGGCGGTGACCGCGTCGATCAGGCCCTTCATATCAGCGCATGCCGGGTGTCATGCCGCGCAGCAGGCGATGGCCCATCGCCTCATGCAGCAGCGCCACCGCGGGATGGCCGATCAGATAAGCCCACATCAGGTTTGCCGCCGCCTTGTGCACGATCAGCGCCGCATCAGCCCATGCCGGCAACGTGCCATCGGGCGCCAGGCCGGCGAAGACGATGGCTCCGGTCGCCGCCATGGTTGTCGCGATGATCAGGCCAAGGCCGTGGATGGCACTGGCGAGCGGCGTCTCGCTGCCCGGTTGTGGCAGCCGCAGCCGCCGCAGGACCGCGAAATGCTCCCGCAGATCGGCCACGACGGCTACGCGACCGCTGCGCGAGAACCACGGGACCAGGGCGGTGAAGCCATGTTCCCGCCGCCGCAGCAGCGTCCACAGCCAGAAGGCAACCAGAACGCCGAGCGTACCGAGGCCGACGACCTGGTGGACCGAGAACATCAGGTTGCCCGGCGTTCCGGCCCTGGGCGGCTCGGCCAGGCCGATGCCGACAAGCTGCGCGATGACGGCCATGGCGATGGTTGCGTGCAGGAGGCGAGTGAGGAGGCTGCGCGGCATTGGGTCGGCTCCGTTCGCGTCGCGTCGGCCGGGCATCAGCGGCGCCTCGCCGTGACGATCATGCCGGCGCCGATCAGCAGCGGCAAACCAAGCGCCACCGGCAGGACGCGCTGTGATTCCACGACCGGCTTGGCCCGGACAGTGAAATCGGCGAAGGGGCTCGTGGCCAGCGCCGCGCCGTCACGCGTCGCGGCGCTGACCACCACGCGATACGTGCCGCTCTCGATCAGCCGGAACGGCCAGTCGGTTGCAACCGCCTCGCCCGGGGCCAACGATGGGATCGTGATCGCCTTGTGCGCCGACCAGTCCTCCAAGTCGATTGGCTGTTCATGACCGCGATCCGTCCGCAGCAGTGAGACCCAGCCGATCACGCCGCCGACCGGCGCCGTGCCGTCGTTGCGGATCGTGGTGCGGAAGTTGAGCCGGTCGCCCATCCGGGGCGAGTTGGAATTGGCGACCGCCGGGGCAATGGCGATGCTGACCGGCATCGCCTCGGCCGCCAGGGCCGGAGCGGCACCAAGGCCGAGCGCCAGCGCTCCGGCCAGAACCATGGGGGACATTGTCATCTCTCCTATCGGGACACGCGGTGGAAGGCCGCACGGGCGAGCCAAAGCGTCAGGGCGAGCCAGAGCAGTGTTTGGCCGAAGGGCAGCACCTGGGCGAGCAGGCTTTGGCTGTCGATGATTACCGCGTCATAGGCATTGACGGCAGCCGAGAAGGGATTGACCGCGTCGAAAACCCGCCCCAGCGCCGATTGCCGCAGGCTGGGGCCGATCAGCAGCGGGCTGGCCGCGACCAGCAGCGCAATCAGCCCGGCCAACAGCGCGGCCCGCGAGGATTCGAGCCTGGCGCCTAGGCCGAGGCCGAGCAGGCCGAAGCCGAGGACCATCGGCGTGCCGAGCAGCAGCACCACCACCATGCCATCCCACAGGTTCTGCCCGGTGCTGCCGACGGCCCAGATGTAGGGGGCGGCGAGCAGCAGCATCACCGCCCAGGCGGCGGCGACGCCCCCGATCTTGCCCAGCAGGATGCCGCCGCGCGAGGCGGGAGTGAGCAGCAGCGGCACCAGGCTGCCGCGTTCCCGCTCGCCGCCGATGCCATCGACGCCGACGACCATGGCAAGCAGCGCGCCGAGCGCGGTGACGATGCCCGTCATGTCATAGACGACCTGCGCGTTGTCGAGCAGGCTCAACTCGGCGCTGCCAATCAGCAGCAGTCCAAAGGCCGAAAGGGCGATGGCCATCGCCAACAGCCAGGCCTGTCCACGCAGGTCGAGCAGCAATTCGCCGGCTTCCTTGCGGGCGATCAATCCAGCGGCGGTCATGGCGCGTTGCCTTCGGTCAGCGCGAGATACAGCGCCTCCAGCCCGTCGGCATCGCGGTGGATTTCCCGGATGGGCCAGCCGGCGAACAGCAATGCGCGCCACATCCCGGCCGGATCAGTGCCTGGGGCAAGATCGACGGTGATCCATGGACCGTCCCGTGCCACGATTCTCAGGCCCTCGGGCAGGACCGTGTCTGGGCCGAGCGGCCGATCCAGGTGCATCGCGAAGCGGACGTGCCGGCCGGTGCCGGCCACGAGTTCGGCAATGCTGCCCTCAGCCACGCTGCGCCCGCCGACCAGGATGCCGACGCGGTCGCAAAGCCGCTCGACATCATCGAGCAGATGCGTGCAGAGCAGCACCGCCGTGCCGTTCCGCGCCAGCCTGGCCAGCAGGTCGTGCACGTCGCGGCGGCCACGCGGGTCGAGCCCGTTGGTCGGCTCGTCCAGCACCAGGAGCTTTGGCTCGGCGATCAGCGCGCGGGCCAGGCCCAAGCGCTGGCGCATGCCGCGCGAATAGGTGCCGATGCGCTGACCCGGGCGGGGCGCCAGACCGACGCGCGCGAGCATCGCTTCCAGCGCCGTCGTGGATACCTCCCGCCCATAGAGGGCGGCGAAGAAGCCGAGATAAGCCGGGCCGTTCATCCAGTCGTAGAAGCCGTTGCGTTCTGGCAGCACACCAATACGGGCGCGGACCGCATCCGGTTCGGACCGCGGATCTCGCCCAAAGACCGCGACCGTGCCGCCATCCGCCGGCAGCAGGCCGAGCGCAGCCGCGATGGTTGTGCTCTTGCCGGCGCCGTTCGGGCCAAGCAGGCCGTAGACCTCGCCGGCATCGAGGGACAGGCGCACATCATGCAGCACCGGCGTGCCGGCGATGCTCAGCTTCAGGTCGTTGATTTCGAGGATCATGGGAATCTCCTGGACCATGCGCCCCGCCCGCGGAGCGCGGGCGGGGGAAGCGGGCCGATCAGTCTCGTCGGCGGCGGCGACGTGGAGCACGGCACCGGTATCTGGGTTGATGGTCACTTCCTGGCGTTCAGTACCCTTCTGGGTCTCGACCTTCAGGGTCAGCCGGCCATTCTCATGCTCCACGCCGGCCTCGATGGCGCGGCCACCGGTGGCCTGTTCGGCCGCGGCGATCGCCTGCGGCAGGGTGGTGCGCATTGCAGCGACGGCCTGTATCTCGGCGGCGGTGTCGCGGTCGCGCTCGCGCTCACTTCATCGCGCTCGCGGTCGGCACCACGGTCGGCATCGTGGCGGCCTA
>JAQGHZ010000432.1 GCA_028291485.1 Rubritepida sp.
GCCATCGGCCATCTCGTCCAGGATATCCGCGTTGATCGTCAACCGGAGGCCGGCGATGCCTTCGAGGCTCAAGGCCAGGCCGTCACTGATGGTCTTCAACGGCCCCTGGGCCATGGCGTTCACCGGCCCCTGAGCCTGGGTGACGGCCCATTCGAGCCGCGCCCTGCGCTCCTGATCCAGGCCCTCCCCGACAAGCCAGAAGCCCGCATGCGCGACCGCCCCGACCGCGGGCGCCACGGCGAAGCCCTGAGGACCCGCCACGCTGGCGAGAGCCTGGAGCGAAACCTGCAGGCGACCCGAGGCCGCGTCGAACGCCTGGCGGTCCTCGCTCCGCGTAAGGGCCCTCAATGCCGCCGTGTATTGCTGGAGAGCCGCAATCGGCCTGCGGGCACCGGCTTCGACCCGGTCGAGCTGAGCGAGATTTCCTTCGCGGGTCTCGGCAAGCGCCTTCTCGTCCTCGGTCAGCGTGCCGCGCCGGGCGACCCGGCATCTGGCGATGGCCCCGTCCCCCGACAAAGCGCGCGCCGTGGCGCAATCGGCGGTACGCAACGGGAAACGACGACGGGTCAGCTCGAGGCGTTGCAGGAGCGCGTTATCGTTCCTCGCCGCGCGCGCGCCGGAGGTGACCGCCTCCGAGATGGCAGCGACCCCTGTGTCGACCGCCGCGACCTCGGTCGAGAAGCGATAGGGCGAGCACCCCGACAGGATCATCGATCCTGCCAGCAGCGAGGCCAACACCTTTCTGGATTTGGGAAGCATGGAATATTCCCAAGTCAGATATTCAATAAAGCTAAGCCAGGATTTAACCGGGATGCCAGAGAAGATTGACGTTCAACCCCGAGGCGGTGCGGAACTTCAAATCCCGACCGCCCGGTCCCGGATCCGGGCCGCCTGCGAGCGAGCCGCCCTCGAATGGCGCGGACCGAGCCGCCGTCAGGAGGGCGGAGAGGCGACGTCCCTCGCAGAGCCTTGCAGGCAGGCCGTCTTCAACTTCGCAAAGGCCCGGGCCCGGTGGCTGTGCCGCGCCTTCTCGTCCCGCGTCATCTCACCGAAGGTGAGGGTCTCGCCCTCGGGCACGAACATCGGGTCGTAGCCGAAGCCGTTTTCGCCGCGCGGCGGGGCGACCCAATGGCCCTCCACCCGGCCCTCGAAGGATTCCGCATGCCCGTCCGGCCAGGCCAGGACGAGCACCGCCACGAAGGCACAGCGCCGGTCGGCGGACGTATCGAGGCGGGCGATCCGCGCCATCGCCGAGGGATAGTCCCGCGTGCCGTCCGGCCGCATCGTCCAGTCGGCCGTCCGCACGCCGGGCTGGCCGCCCAGCGCCGCGACCTCGATGCCGCTGTCGTCGGCCAGGGCGGGGAGGCCGGTGGCCCGCATCGCCGCCATCGCCTTGAGGGTGGCGTTGGCGATGAAGGTGTCGCCCGTCTCTTCCGGCTCCGGCAGGCCCAGCGCCCCGGCCGAGACCAGCTCCATCCCATGGGGCGCCAGCAGCCCGCCGAACTCGCGCAGCTTTCCCGCATTGTGGCTGGCGAGAACGAGCTTGCCGGGCTGGAGGCGCCTGGGGGTCACAGCCCGACGGCTTCCTTCTGCTTCGCCACCAGGGCGGCCACGCCGTCGCGCGCCAGGTCGAGCATCGCCAGGAACTGCGCCTCGCTGAAGGGGGCACCCTCGGCCGTTGCCTGCACCTCGACGAGGTTGCCCGCGCCGGTCAGCACGAAGTTGGCATCGGCCTCGGCGCCGCTGTCCTCGGCATAGTCGAGGTCCAGGATCGCCTCGCCACCCGCGATGCCGCAGGAGATCGCCGCCACGTGATCCGTCAGCGGGACAGCCTTCATGATGTTGTTGTTCACGCAATGCTGGAAGGCCAGACGCAGCGCCACCCAGGCGCCGGTGATGGCGGCGCAGCGCGTGCCGGCATCGGCATTGATCACGTCGCAGTCCAGCGTGATCGTCATCTCGCCCATTGCCTTGCGGTCCACCACGGCGCGCAGGCTGCGGCCGATGAGGCGCTGGATCTCCTGCGTGCGGCCCGACTGCTTGCCGCGCGCCGCCTCGCGGTCGCCGCGGGTGTGGGTGGCGCGGGGGAGCATGCCGTACTCGGCCGTGACCCAGCCGAGGCCCTGGTTGCGCATGAACGACGGCACCCGGCCTTCCACGCTGGCGGCGCAGAGCACCTCGGTGTTGCCCATGCGGATGAGGCAGGAACCCTCCGCATGCTTGGAGATGCCCGTCTCGATCGAGACGGAGCGCAGGGCGTCGGGGGCGCGGCCAGATGGGCGCATGTGCTGATTCCTCGTGACTCTGCCCGCGCAATAGCCGCAGCCGGCGGCCGCTGACCAGGGGTGCATCAATCAATGGTTGACCCGGACCCCGGTGACACCCAAGTTGTCACAAGCGATGCATACCCCCTTGAAGTCACCTTTATTTGTGGTGCCCGGGATCGCCTCTAGCGCCCTCGATGCCCGATCCACCGCGGTTCTCCGCGAATTGGTCGAGGTCTACGTCGCGACAGGTGAGCCCGTGGGGAGCCGCACGCTTTCGCGCCGCCTGCCCCTGAACCTTTCGCCCGCCTCCATACGCAACGTCATGGCGGATCTGGAGGAGGCCGGCTTCCTCTACGCCCCCCACACCAGCGCCGGCCGCCTGCCGACCCAGCAGGGCCTGCGGCTCTTCGTGGACGGGATCCTGGAATTCGGCGACCTGGGCGAGGAGGAGCGGGCCGAGATCACCGTCCGATGCGCCGCCCATGGCCGCTCGCTGCAGGACACGCTGGCCGAGGCAGGCCAGATGCTCTCCGGGCTCGCCGGCGCCGCCGGCCTCGTGATCGCCCCCAAGGGCGAGGCGCCGCTGCGCCACATCGAATTCATTCCCCTCGGCCCCGGCCGGGCCCTGGTGATTCTGGTCCAGGGTGACGGGCGGGTCGAGAACCGCGTCATCGAGGTGCCGGCCGAGCTGCCGCCCTCCTCGCTGGTCCAGGCCGGCAACTACCTCAACGCACGCCTCTCCGGCCGCACGCTGGACGAGACCCGCGCCAACGTCACCGAGGAGATCTCGGCCAACCGCACCGCCCTCGACGCCCTGACGCACCAGGTGATCGAGGCCGGGCTGGCCACCTGGGCCGGCGGCGGCAGCGGCTCGCTGATCCTGCGCGGCCAGGCGCGGCTGCTCCAGAACATGGAGAACCTCGCCGCCGTCTCGGAGATCCAGGCGCTGTTCGAGCGGCTGGAGGCCCAGGAGACCACGCTCAAGCTGCTGGAGCTCGCCCAGCGCGGCGAGGGCGTGCAGATCTTCATCGGCGCCGAGAGCGGGCTTTTCACCTCCGCCGGCCTCTCCGTCGTGGTGGCACCCTTCCGCAGCGGGCCGGCCGGCAGCAACCAGAGCATCGTGGGGGCGATCGGCGTCATCGGCCCCTCGCGGATCAACTACGGCCGGGTGATTCCCGTCGTGGACTACACGGCGCGCGTGATCGGTCGTTTGCTGGGTTGATCCCGCGTCATCGCGCGATTACCTGAGCAGCCATGAACGACCAGCAGACCCCGAACCCGGCCGACCTCACGCCGGACACCCCCGATGCGGCCCCCGATGCGACCCCGACGCCCGAGGAGCGCATCGCCGCCCTCGAGACCGAGCTCGCCGAGACGAAGGACCGCTGGCTCCGCGCCGAGGCGGAGATCCAGAACGTCCGCAACCGCGCCAGGGACGAGGTGGAGAAGGCCCGCAACTACGCCGTCCAGAAGTTCGCGGGCGACGTCGTAGAAGCCTTCGAGAACCTGCACCGCGGCGTCACGATGCTGCCGCCGCCCACCGAGGGCGAGCCCGAGATCATCGGCAAGATGCGTCAGGGCTTCGAGGGCGTGGAGCGTTTCCTGCTCCAGCGGATGGAGGTCAACGGCATCGTGCGCAAGCCGGCCGAGGGCCAAGCCTTCGACCCGGAGCTGCACCAGGCGATGAGCGAGGCGCCGGCGCCGGAAGGCGTGACGCCGGGGACGGTGCTGCAGGCGTGGTCGAGCGCCTGGACGCTGCACGGGCGGCTGCTGAAGCCGGCCATGGTGGTCGTGGCCGGCAAGCCGGCCTGAGGGTCGCACCTGGAATACCGTCAGGAAACTCGGTTTCCTGCCGCCCGCAGGTGGAAGCACAGGCGGCGTGGCCTTCAAAGCAAACCAGTTGGGGCTTTCGTGACGAGCCCCAACCATTCACCGCAAACCCGCACCATCCAATTCTGCTGGATTGAGGATGGTCGAGAAGCGCGCCGACTTTGCGCCAAATTCCTCGACGGTTCGGGGTTGGGCGGCCCTGGTCAGGTGCTTGGCAGCTCGATACGCAGGACTGGCTGATCCGCAGCGCCGTGGCGATCTCGCGGATCGTCTCTCCCGCCTCGGCGCGTTGCACAGCCCGCGAGATCCTCGGAGCATGGGCGCATCCTGCCGGTCTCCAGCGCCCAGCACGACACTTGAATCAAAACTCAGCGCGTTTCGGGAATCCCGATTCAGCCCGAAGCAGCAGGCCCCAGCGGGTCGGCCATTTTGACATATCCCTAAAACGCCAGAGAATCCTAACTTAAGGTTCTGAAGACGTTACATTCCCATCTGGGCATGGTTCTTGCTGTCTTCCAGGTGGATCGAAATGCTCTCGACTTGATGGAAGCGTTTTGCGCCGAACCAAACTCAACAAGAAAGCGAGAAAACGATGTCCCTCAAGCGCATCCTGGTCGTCGCGGCGGCGATACTGTGTCTGGCAGGACTGACTCCTGCCCGCGCGGCAGTGAATCTCTACAGCTTATCAGTCCAGGTCACCTCCTTTGGCGGCCCCTTTTCCGGTCAAACCTACACCGGCACTTTCCAAGCAGACAGTTCAACGGGCCAAGTAACCAATTTCAGCGCTAACCTGCTGAACGGCCTCTACGCGTTGGCCAATCTTGGAAACGTCGCGACCTTCGACGGATCGGGAAATGTAACTAGGCTGACCTTCCAGGGCGTCGTGGCTGCACCTGATGGGAATCACAACTTCGGTTTCACTTCGGGCTTCACCGACTTTCAGGTCACAAACGTACTTGGCCTCAACTTGAATAACTATTGGGCATTCCTCACGACCAATTTCGGGGTTCAGGGTGGTGGAACGCCGGTTTTCACCAATCTCGGCCCGGTCGCGGTGCCCGAGCCCGCAACGCTGGCGCTGTTTAGTCTCGC
>JAQGHZ010000433.1 GCA_028291485.1 Rubritepida sp.
CCCGGGAAAGCGCCCCATCCTGGGAAGGCGCGATGTCTGAGCCCGGCCGCGCCGGCCGGGAGATCACGCAGCCCTCGGCGCCTGGTTCGGCGGCGGGCACGGCCGGTCCTCGGGCGCCGAGGACTCGCCGAATACGTGCAGATGAAGGCCGTATAGATGGAGACACGGGCCGATCCCCTGCTAGGATTCGGCCACAGACCTCGGGAGACTTCCGGAAATGATCCAAAGACGTCACGTCCTGACGGGCGCCGGCGCCATAGGCGCTGCTTCGCTCGCCGGCCCTGCGCTCTCGCAGCCGGCCAATGCGCGGGTGATCCGCCACATCCCGCACGCCAACCTCTCGACCATCGACCCCTTCTGGTCCTCGGCCTTCATCGTCCGCAACCACGGCTACCTGGTCTATGACCAGCTCTACGGGCTGGACAACGACTTCAAGCCGCAGCCGCAGATGGTGGCGGGGCATACCGTCGAGAATGACGGCCTGCTCTGGAAATTCACGCTGCGCCCCAACCTGCGCTTCCACGACAACGAGCCGGTGCGCGGCCGCGACGTGGTCGCCTCCATCCGCCGCTGGGCCCGGCGCGACGCCTTCGGCCAGCGCCTGCTGACCCAGACGGTGGAGATGCGCGCGCCCAGCGACACCACCTTCGAGATCCAGCTCAACAAGCCCTTCCCGAAGATGATCGACGCCTTCGCGAAGATCACCACGCCCTGCCTCTTCGTCATGCCCGAGCGGGTCGCGCAGACCGATCCCTTCCAGCAGATCACCGACATGACGGGCAGCGGCCCCTTCCGCTTCGTCCGCGGCGAGTGGAACCCGGGCAGCAAGGCGGTCTACGAGAAATGGCCGGGCTACGTGCCGCTGCCCAACGGGACCACGCAGCAGACGGCGGGCCCCAAGGTCGCCCATTTCGAGCGCGTCGAGTGGCAGATCATCTCCGACTTCTCGACTTCCGCCGCCGCCCTGCAATCGGGCGAGACCGACTGGTGGGAGCAGCCGACGGGCGACTTCCTCCCCCTGCTCGGCCGCAACCGCAACCTCAAGGTGGAGGTCGCGGACGTGCTCGGCCTCATCGGCATCATCCGCCCGAACCACCTCACCGAACCCTTCAACAACCCCGCCGTCCGCCGCGCGGTCATCACCGCGATCAACCAGCTCGACATCATGACGCCGGTGATCGGCAATGCCGAGCTGATCAGGGAGAATGTCGGCTTCTTCGCGCCCGCCTCGCCGCTCGCCTCCGATGTCGGCCTCGACCGGCTGAAGAAATCGATCGAGGCGGCGCGGCGCGAGCTTCAGGCGGCGGGCGCGATGGGCGCCAAGCTGGTGCTGATGAACGCGACCGACCTCGCCTCCATCAACGCCTCCACCCTGGTCGTCGCCGACACCTTCCAGCGGATGGGCTTCAACGTGGACTACGCGGCGACCGACTGGGGCACCGTGCTGCAGCGCCGCGCGACGAAGAACCCACTGGAGCAGGGCGGCTGGTCGGCCTTCTGCACCTTCTGGTCCGCCTTCGACCATTGGACGCCGGCGGGGCACAATTCGATCCGCGGCAACGGCGCCGAGGCCTGGGTCGGCTGGCCGACGATCCCGGAGCTCGAGACCAAGCGCGACGAATGGTTCGACGCGCCCAATCTCGCGGCCGAGCAGGCGGCGACGCGTGACATGCAGCGCATCGCCTTCGACCAGGTGCCCTACATGCCGACAGGGCAGTATTTCCAACCCACGGCCTATCGCGCGAACCTCACCGGCGTGCTGCGCGGGCCGCCGCAGTTCCACAACGTCCGACGGACCTGACCGGGCCGCCCAGCCCCGGGCGGCGGCAAATCGCCGTCGCCCGCAACTTCCCGATGCCGGCGGCATTGGTGGACCAGGCGGGCAGAGGACATGTGGTCCGGCGCGTTCACCATTGGCACGTCCAGCATTGGCGCGCCCGAGATCCTGTCCACGTCGTCGCACCGACGAATTCTCGCCGAAATTCCAATATGGTGGGGCGGTGCCGTGATAAATCTCAAATACCACGCCATGCTCCAAGAATGATCAACGGTACATTGTTGCCGAAAAACGCGCGATAGACTGCTTACCATATTTGCTACATGGGATGATCCTTTGACATCCAGCCGGCACCTTCGCCCGGCCTAGCATGGGAAGAGTTGCCGTGAGCCAGATGCCGTTCCGGGAGACGGACTTCGCCATGGCTCGCATCCTCGTGGTCGACGACGAGCGCGCGATCGTCGAGTCCCTGACCTGCTACCTGCGGCGGCTCGGGCTCCAGGCCGAGGGAGCCTTCGGCGCGGAGGAGGCCAAGGCCCGCATCGCCGCCGATCCGTCGATCTGCGTCGTCGTCTCGGACATCTCCATGCCCGGCAAGACGGGGCTCGACCTCGCCGCCGAGCTGCTCGCCCAGAGCGAGGAGATGCGCGCGCTCGAGGTCATCATGATCACGGGCTTCGCCGACACGGACATGGCGATCGCCGCCATGCGCGCCCAGGCCTTCGACCTCGTGCGCAAGCCCTTCCGCTTCGCCGAGATCTCCGAGACGGTGAAGCGCGCCGCCCAATCCGCGCTGGCCCGCCGCGCCCGGGCCGCGCGCGAGGCCGAGATCCACCACCGCAGCCGCATCGCCGAGGAGGAGCGCCAGGAGCTGCTGAGCCGCCTCGTCGAATCCGAGCACGGGCTGCGGGACACCCGCACCGCGCTCGAGCAGAGCGAGCGCGGCCGCTACAACCTGCTGGCCATCGTCTCGCACGAGCTGCGCTCGCCCCTCATCCCGATCATCGGCTTCTCCGAAGTCATCGCCTCCTCGCCCGGCCTGCCGCCGGAGGAGCTGCGCGAATACGCCAATCTCATCCACGCCTCGGGCGGCAGCCTGCTGAAGCTCATCGAGGTGGCGCTCGACGTGGTGGCCCTGCAGGATGGCCAGGGGCTGGGGCCGGCGGCCACGGGTCGGGCTACCTCGATCGCGCAGCGCGTGCGCGCCACCCTCACCGAGGCCGCGCGCGCCCGCGAGGTGACCGTCTGGCCGGACGGCACCGGCGAGGTCCAGGTCCGAGGCGACCTCAACCGCATCGAGCGCGCGCTGTTCCAGTTGGTGGACAACGCGATCAAGGCCTCGCCGCAGGGCGGGACGGTGCGGCTGCACTGGGAGCCCCACGGCCCGCACTGGACGCGCTTCGAGGTGGTGGACAAGGGGCCGGGCATCCCCGCGGAGATCCTGGCGCAGCTGGGCACGCCCTTCCTGCAGAAGGACATGTCGCACAGTCGCAGCTGGGCCGGCGCAGGGCTCGGCCTGGCGCTGGCAAGGCGCGTGGCGGAGGCCCATGGGGGCGAGCTCTGGCTCGTGACCCCACCGGAGGGCGGGTGCAAGGCGAGCCTGCTGGTGCCGAGCGGAGCGGAGGGCTGAGGCCTGAAGCGGCGCCGCCCCGTCGTTGTCTCCGCTGCGCGTTCACCCGCCAGCAGGGAACCACCTTCCCCGTCAGGCGGCCCGCGTCAGAAGCTCATGCCGATGCCGAAGGACGTGCCGGTCACGCCGCCGTCGCCATAGAAATAGCGCCCGATCAGCCGCACCCGCGAGAGGTTGAGGCCCATCGCTCCGACCTCGTACCGCCCCACGTCGAATTCGATGCCGCCGCCGATCTTGACCGACCATGCGAAGCCCAGGGATTCCCGCTGATCGCCGAGATAAGCCGAGCCGGAGCCATCGATCACCCAGCGCACCGGCCGGCCGAAGGCTTCCCAACCCGTGGGCCAGCGAAGGCGGGTCCAGAGGCCGAGCGTTCGCGGCGTCGACGAGCCGCCGATGCCGGGGGCGTGTCGCCGAAGCTCTGGAGACGGATCTGCGTGTAGCGCAGCTCGACGTCGATGTTCCGCGCCGGCGTGTAGTCGTAATAGGCCAGGACCAGCGAGCCGCCGAGGCCATAGACGTTCATATGCTGGTTGGTGAGCGCCGAGACGTCGGTGCCCGTGCGTCGTTTCGTCCAATGTTCAGGCGGCGGGCCCGTCTCAGTCGGCCGTGATGCCCAGCCGCGGGATCAGCGGCGCCCAGCGGCGGTTGTCCTCTTCCAGAGCCTGGGTGAGCGCGGCGCTGCCCAGAAACTCCGGATCGAAGCCGCGCTCCATCAGCATGGTCTGGAAGGCGCGATCGTCCATGGCCTTGCGCGCGGCCTCCTCGAGCCGCGCCACGATCGGCGCCGGCGTGCGCGCGGGCGCGGCCATGGTGTACCAGAGCTCCGCCGCGTAGCCGGGCAGCGCCTCCGATATCGCGGGCAGGTCCGGCCAGGCGCGGGCGCGGTGTGCGGCGGTGTTGGCGAGCGCGCGGATCTTGCCCTCGCGGATGAGCTGCTCGACCGCGCTGACCGAGGCGAACATGACCTCCACCTCGCCGGCGACCAGCGCCGTGACCGAGGGCGCCGTGCCGCGATAGGGCACGTGGGTGATCTGCGTGCCGGCCATGTCGTCGAAGAGCGCGGCGGCCAGGTGCTGCGAGGTGCCGGCGCCCGGCGTGCCGTGGTTGTATTTCCCCGGATTGGCGCGGACGAGCGCGATGAACTCCTGCAGGTTGCGCGCGGGCATGGCGGGGTTCACGACGAGCAGCATCGGCGTGCTGGCGAAGCGCGCGATGTGCGTGAAGTCGGCGCGCCAGTCGAAGCCCGGGTTGCGGAACAGCACGTTGCTGATGGCGATGCCGTTGCCGGTGAAGAGCAGGTTGTACCCGTCGGCCGCCGACTGCGCGACGTTCTGCGAACCGATATTGCCGCCGGCGCCGCCGCGATTCTCGACCACCACGGCCTGACCCAGCTGCTCGCCCAGTGCGCGCGCGACGAGGCGGCCGAGATTGTCGGTGCCGCCGCCGGGCGTGTAGGGCACGACCATGCGGATGGAATGCTCGGGGTAGTTGCCCTGCGCCCGCGGCGCGGAAGGCCCGGCGGCGAGGCTGGCTGCGAGCGGACGCAGCGCCCGGCGGGCGAGCGGAAGGGGTGCGACTTGCCGCATGAACGTTTCTCCTCAAATCCCGGCCCTTCGGGCCGCGGCCAGAGCTTTTTCCGTTCGCAAGGGCTCACTGCGAAAGCTCTGGCTTGTTGTTTTGAGAGCATGATTCACGCCTCCGGTGATTCCACCTGCGGCGATCATGCTCTGTCAGTTCTTCAGGCGACGACGCCGCGGCGGGGGGCGGTGGCGAGCACCCCCGCCTCCTCCAGCGCGGTGATCTCTTCGGACGTGAGGCCCGCCTCGGCGAGGACGGCATGGTTGTCCTGGCCGAGCGTGTGGCAGTTGCCGCGGATGGCCAGCGGGCGGTTGGACAGCCGGAAGGGAATGCCCTTCGCCGGCTTGCCGTCCGGGCTGCGCAGCACGGCGGTGCCCTTCGCGAAGTCCTCGGCGGCGGCGAGGGCCGCGCCATCGCGAACAGGGGCGCTGCCGCCCGGCCATTCGGCGCGCCAGCCGCCCTGCCCGTCCGGCACCACGCGGTCGGCCGGCTCCAGCGGATCGGCGTTGCCGAGGCGGGGCGACGGGTTGCCGGCGGCGGCGGCGATCAGCTCCTCGCCGAGGAGGAAGGTGGTGAGCTCGCGCTGGGAGAGGTCGAGATGCGCGCCCTCACCCGTGCGGTCGCGCTCCAGCAGCGCGGCGATGATGGCGCCGGAGGCGAAGAGGCAGACCACCTGGTCGGGATAGTTCACGTCGCGGCCGGTGATGACGGGCGCCTCGCCGGAGCCCGTGAGCGCCGCCATGCCGCCGGTGGCCTCGAGCGTGGAGCCGAAGGAGACCATGTCGCGGTCCGGCCCGTCCTCGCCCTGGCTGGAGATGCTGGCGATGATCAGGCGCGGAAAGCGCTTTCGCAGCGTGGCGGCGTCGAGGCCCCATTGGGCCAGCACGCCGCGACGGTAGTTCTCCACGAGCACGTCGGCGGTCTCGAGCAGGCGCAACAGCGCCTCCTGGCCGCGGGGATCCTTGAGGTCCAGGCAGACCGAGCGCTTGCCGCGATTGGTGAAGGCGAACCAGGGCGAGCGGTTCCACCAGTCGGTGCCGTTCTGCGCGCCGTCCCAGTTGCGGAAGGGATCGATGGCGCCGGGGCCCTCCAGCTTCATGACCTCGGCGCCCAGGTCGCAAAGCAGCGCGGAGGAGGCGGCGCCGGCCGTGAGCCAGCCGAGATCGACGATGCGGATGCCGGCGAGCGGGAGGGCGGCGTCGGGCTTCGCCTGCGGGGGCGAGACAGGATCAAGCGGCATCGGCCACCTCCGGGGTCACGCGGGCGCCGTTCCAGCCGATGGGCAGGGCCGGCATGCCGTCCGGCGCGAGGAAGCCGCGGGCGCGGTTCTGCGCGTCGGTGAGGAGCTCGGCGGGCCACTTCACGGGCCCGACGGGGACACGCTTGGACTGCGCGGCGGCGGTGACCTCGGCGCGGGTGCGCGCGGCGAACCAGGGGCCGAGGATATCAAGGAAATCCGCGCGATGCTTCCGGCGGCCGGCGGCGGTGGCGAAGCGCTCGTCGTGCAGGCGCGGATCGTCCACGACGGAGCGCAGGCCCGGCCAGTCCTTCTCCTGATAGACCAGCGCGACATGCCCGTCCTTGGCCGGCACGGTGTACCAGTCGGCACGGTCGCCGCCGCGCACGGGCGAA
>JAQGHZ010000439.1 GCA_028291485.1 Rubritepida sp.
CGTGCAGCAGCAGGACCGCGGGACCGCAGCCGCCCGTGCGGACGTTCAGCCTGACGCCGTTGGTGGCGATCTCCTGCGTCCGGAAGGCGGCGGGGAAGGGATGGACCTGGGCCAGGGCGGGCCGGGCGACCAGCGCGAGCGCCAAGGCAGTGACGATTCTGCGAAGCATGACACGGGATCTCCGAAGCGGCGTCGCCCCTGGGCGGCGTCCTGCGAGCGGAAGCTAGGCTGCCCGCATCTTCGCCAAAAGGCGCATAATCGACGAAAGCCTTCCGGGATCACCGAACGTTTCGGCGATTCCGCCTCCACCGATCGCACTCTGGTGTCCTGAATCTGAAGTTCGCCGCTGTGCGGCGACCTCCACATTCATACCACCAGCTTTGTTTTTCCGTGGCCTGCTGATCCCCGAACCCCGCCGCGAAGAGCGGCGAACGTCGGAGCCGGACACTAGCCGGAGCGCTCGCCGCTCCCATATCACCCGGCAGAGGAACGACCTCTCCCATCTTGGGTGCGAACGTCCGGGACGGCCCGGCCCTGTCTTTGGAGGGCCGTATCATGGCCTGGATCTATCTCCTCGCCGCCGGAATCCTGGAAATCATCTGGGCCTTCGCGATGAAGCAGTCGCACGGCTTCACGCGCCTCGTGCCCACCATCGTCATGCTGGTGGCGATGGTGAGCAGCGTCGGCCTTCTCACCCTGGCGATGCGCGTGCTGCCGCTCGGCACGGCCTATGCGGTCTGGACGGGGATCGGCGCGGTGGGCGCCTTCCTGGTCGGCGTGATGGTGCTGGGCGAGGCGGCGAACCCGATGCGGATCGCCGCGGCGGTGCTGATCTTCGCGGGGCTGGTGCTGATGAAGCTGTCCACCAGCGCGTGATCGCGCGCCCTTGCAGATAGTCTCATATACCCTTATCTGCGTCGCAGGATGAACGCTGACGGATCGAGGATGAGCCCCCCACGGAAAGACCCCGAGCCGGGCCGCTGCAACAACACCGCGCTGCGCAAGGCGGGGCGGCACCTCACGCGCTTCTACGATTCCTGCATGGCCGAGGTGGGCCTGCGCACGACCCAGTACGCGATCCTGAACCTGCTCGCCGATCGCGGGCCGATGACGATGGCCCGGCTTGCGGGGTTGCTGACCATGGACCGGGCGACCATGGGGCATAACCTGCGCCCTCTGGAACGGGACGGCCTCGTCGAGATCCGGATCGGGAGCACCGACCGGCGCGAGCGCGAGGTCTCGCTGTCGGAGCTGGGCCGGCAGCGCGAGACGGAGGGCCGGCCGCTCTGGCTGAAGGCGCAGGCGCGGTTCGAACAGGAGTTCGGCGCGGAGGATGCGAAGGCGATGCGGAGGATCATGGCCCGCATCGCGGCGATGGAACTGAACGCTTAGGAGGGACCCCAAACCGACAATCCCGGCCACCGATCTGTGCCTAAATAGGGGCATATGAGATCAAATCCGAAAGGAAGCACCCATGTTTCACCTCCCACGCATCGGCGGCGTTGCCGCGCTCCTGCTGCTGCTGTCGCCGGCACTGCCGGCGCGCGCCGCGGATTCCGTCAGCGCGAATGACCTGCAGGAGATCCGCGCCGTCTTCCTGCGTCAGGCCGAGGCGGCGACGGCCCACGACATCGAAGGCATCGATGCCGTGCTCGCCCAGGTCGTGCCGGGGCAGCCGGACCCCGTCAGCTTCGTCGCCCGCGCCTATACCTTCTGGGGTCGGGAGGCGGTGATGGAGCATTTCCGCGCGATCTTCCGCGGCACCTGGCGCTTCGAGCCCGACCGCGACGGGATCCGCATCATCCCGCTGGGGGCCGACACGGCGCATATCTTCGCGCCGACCCGCATCACGCTCGACGTCCGCGGCGCTCCCGCCACCGTGCCCTTCCTCATGGAGGAGATGGCGATCCGGACCCCGGCCGGCTGGCGCATCGCGACCATCATCCCGGTGCCGGCGCCGTAGTGCCGGCCCATCCATCCCTCGGACAGGAGAAGACCATGAACCCCATCAAGATGATCGGCGGCCTCGCCGCTGCCCTGTTGCTGGCGCAGGCGCCCGCCGCGCGCGCCGCCGACGGACAGGGCGACCTGCGGGAGATCCGGGCGCTGTTCCTCCGCCAGGCCGCGGCCGAGGCGGCGCATGACATCGCCACGCTCGATACCGTGCTGGCCCACGCCGCCTCGGGGCGGCCGGACCCCGTCAGCTTCGTCGCCCGCGCCTATCAGTTCTGGGGACGGGAGGCGGTGATGAGGCACTTCGAAAAGACCTTCGAAGGCACCTGGGGCTTCGAGCCCGAGGTGGAGGCGATGCGCATCATCCCCATCGGCCCCGACGCGGCGCAGATCTTCGTCCCGGCCCGCGTCACCTTCGCGCCGGGCGGCACGGTCACCACCCAGCCCTTTCTCATCAACGAATTCGCGATCCGTACGGCCGAGGGCTGGCGCATCGCGGCCATCGTTCCGGTGCCGGCGTCCTAGCCGCACGGCCCGGCCTCCGCCGGAGGCCGGGCTCTATTCCCTTCAGGCCGCCATGCTCGGCCGCGCGGACACTTTGTCGTACCATTGCCGCGTGGCCGCATTCTCCAAGGGAATGCCCATCTCCAGTGCCTTGGTGGCGAAATCGATCGTCACCAGCGCGGTGATATCAGCCACGGAGAAGCGCTCGCTGGCGACGAACTTCCGCGTCGCCAGCAACGCTTCCAGATCGACGTGGAAATCCGCCACGCGCTGCTTGCCGCGCTCGACCAGGGCCGGGATCTGCTCGTAGCCGTGCGGTCCCGAGATGGCGCGCCCCTTCAGCCCCTCGGCCCGGTTGCGCACGGTTTCCATCACGGCGGCGAAGCCCTCTAGCTCCATGCGCCGCTCCCACATCTGGATCAGCGCCTTCTCGCGCGGATCGCCGCCGAGCAGCGGCGGCGAAGGATTCGCCTCCTCGAGATAGCGCCAGATGGCGGGCACCTCGCCGATGGAGGTGCCGTCGCCCAGCACCAGCGTCGGCACCACGCGGCGCGGGTTGACGGCCGCATAGGCGTCGGAGAACTGCTCCTTGGCGCCGAGGTCGACCGGGATCATGGGCATGCTGATGCCCTTCTCGGCCAGATAGATGCGCACGCGGCGCGAGTTGGGCGAACCGGCGGCGTGATACAGCCGCAGATCGGTGGCGTTCATGGCGAATTCTCCTTGGAAAGGGCGTTCAGCCGGCGGACTTGCCGCCGTCGACGCTGAGGATCTGGCCTGTGACGAAGGAGGCCGCGTCGGAGGCGATGAAGAGAATGGCCTGCGCCAGCTCCTCGACCTGGCCGATCCGCCGTAGCGGCACGCCGGTCTTCATCGCTTCCTTGCGCTCCGCGCTGCCGGTGAAGCGGTCGAGCATGCCGGTCTCGGTCGGGCCGGGCGCGATGGCGTTGACGCGGATACCCGCACCCGCCAGCTCCAGCGCGGCCGATTTCGTCAGCCCCTCCACCGCATGCTTGCTGGCCGCGTAGATCGAGGCATTGGCGCCGCCGCCATGCCCGAAGGTGGAGGAGATGTTGACGATGCTGCCGCTACCTTGCGCCAGCATCACCCGCGCCTCGTGCTTGAGGCTCAGCACCGTGCCGAGGACGTTCGTGTCGAAGGTGGCGGCGTAGCTTTCCGCCGTCTGCTCGGTAAGCGGCCCGGGGCGGCCCTCGGTGCCGGCATTGTTCACCGCGACGTCGAGCCGGCCGAAGCGGGCGACGGTGCCGTCCACCAGGGCGCGGACGTCTTCCTCATGGCGGACGTCGGCCTGGAGGAACTCAGCCTCGGCGCCGAGGGCACGCAGCTCTTCGGCCAACGCTTGGCCTTCCGCCGCGCGGCGGCCGGAGACGACGAGCTTCGCACCCTGACGGGCGAAGGCGAGGGCGGCGGCGCGGCCGATGCCGGTGAGCGCGCCGGTGATGAGAACGGTCTGGGTCATGACACTCTCCTGAGCCGCGATGCAGCGGCGTTTCGATGCCCAGGAGTTAGGCCTTCCTGGCCGCGGCGAGAAAGACTTGCTAAGATCGACCCATACTTAGAAGGCATATCTCGATGGAGCTACGGCACCTGCGCTACTTTATCGCCGTCGCCGAGGAGGGCAGCCTCACGGTCGCGGCCGAGCGGCGGCTGCACACGGCCCAGCCCTCGCTCAGCCGGCAGATGCGCGACCTGGAATACGAGCTCGGCGTGACGCTGATGGAGCGGCACGCGCGCGGCATCGAGCTGACGCCGGCCGGACGCATCTTCCTCGACCATGCCCGCATCGCCCTGCTGCAGATCGAGGCGGCGGGCGAGGCCGCGCGCCGCGCCGCACAGCCGCCCAAGACAAGCTTCGCGGTCGGCTTCCTCACGGGCTACGAGATGGAGTGGATGACGCCGCTGATGGGCCTGCTGCACGAGGCGCTGCCGAGCATCGAGGTCACCATTCACAGCCAGCAATCCCCCGACCTCGCGGAGGGGCTGATGCGCGGTCGGCTGGACCTCGCCTTCCTGCGGCCGGAGAAGAACGCGCCGGGTGTGGTGTACCGCCTGCTGCGCACGGAGCCGCTGATCGTGCTCATGCCTGCGGGGCATCGGCTGGCGGAGAAGGCCGCTGTCGCGCCGCGGGAGATCGCGGGCGAGATCCTGGTCGGCGTGCCGAATTCCAACTCGCCGGCGCTGCGCGCGGTGACGGATGCCTATGGCAAGCGGATCGGGCTCGACCTGACGCCGGCGCATGAGGCGATGAACCTCGCCATGGCGATTTCGCTGGTGGCTTCCACCGGCGGGGTGAGCCTGCTGCCGCTGTACACGCGCAAGCTGCTGCCGCCGATGGTGGTGAGCCGGCCGCTCACGGGCGCGCCGCCCGTGATCGACCTGGCCCTAGGCTACAACGAGGCCAATACCTCGCCGCTGCTCCGCACGCTGCTGACCCGGGTGGAGGAACTCAAGTTCCGGGCCGAACGTGCTTAGGCCGCGACGGCGACGCGCCGCACGCGGTCCATCCGCAGGCTGACCAGCGCGATCGCCAGCCCCGCGCCGGTCAGCGCGGCGGCGGCGATGGGCAGGGCGGCGAGGCCCGGCCCATGGTCGATGGTCACGCCGCCGACCCAGGCGCCGATCGCATTGCCGAGGTTGAAGGCCGCGATGTTGAGGCTGGAGGCCAGGTTCCGCCCCGCCGGTCCCGCCTTCTCCAGCACCCGCAACTGCAGCGGCGCCACCGTCGCGAAGGCCGCGACGCCCAGTGCGCCCAGCATCACCACGGCCGGAATCTTCGACCACAGCGCCGGCGCCAGGAGCACCAGCACCGCGGCCAGCCCCGCCAAGGTCAGGATCAACGACCGGCCGAGCCCGCGATCGGCCAGCTTGCCGCCCCAGATGTTCCCCACGGCCAGCCCCGCGCCGAAGACCAGCAGGATCGGCGAGACGGCGCCCTCGGAGAAACCCGTCACGCGCGTCAGGATCGGCTGCACATAGGTGAAGACCGTGAAGACGCCGGCGAAGCCCAGCACCGTCATGGCGAAGCCGAGCCGCACCTGCGGCTGCGCCATGGCGCGCAGCTCCTCGCGGATCGGCGTGGGCGCGTCGTCGCGGCCGACATGGGCGGGCACGAAGATCGCGAGGATCGCGAAGGCGGCGACGCCGATCGCGGCCACCGCCCAGAAGGTCGCGCGCCAGCCGAGCTCCAGCCCGAGCCAGGCGCCGAAGGGAACGCCCAGCAATGTCGCGACCGTCAGGCCCGTGAACATGGTTGCGATGGCCGAGGCGCGCTTGTCCTCGGGGACGAGGCTCGTCGCCACCACGGAACCCACGCCGAAGAAGGTGCCGTGCGCGAGCGAGGTCAGCACGCGGGCGGCCATCAGCGAGGCGTAGTCGGGCGCGAGGGCGCAGGCGACGTTGCCGATGGTGAAGATGCCCATCAGCGCCAGCAGCACGAATTTCCGCGGCATGCGGCGCGTGGCCAGCGTCAGCACGGGCGCGCCGACGAAGACGCCGAGCGCATAGCCCGAAATCAGCAGGCCCGCCGTCGAGATGGCGACGTGCATCTCGTCGGCGACCTGCACCAGCAGGCCCATGATGATGAATTCGGTGGTGCCGATGCCGAAGGCACCGGCGGTGAGGGCAAGGACGGCGATGGGCATGGCCCGGGACTCCGGTGACGGTTCGGGCCTTAGGATGGTGCGCCGCAGCACGTGGAGTTAGATTGCGAGTGCTCCAATCATCCGTGAGATGAATTCACGATGCCGCGCCTCGACACTAACCGTGCCGCCGAGATGGAGGTCTTCGTCCGCGTCGTGGAGCTGGGCGGCTTCACCGCCGCGGCGCGCGAGTTCCGCCTGACGCCTTCGGGCGTGAGCAAGCTGGTCGCCCGGCTGGAGGCGCGGCTTTCGGCGCGCCTGCTCAACCGGTCGACGCGGCAGCTTCAGCTCACGCCCGAGGGCCAGGCCTATTACGACCGCGCCGTCCGCATCCTCGCCGAGCTCGACGAGGCGGAGCGCGAGGCCGCCGCCGGCGCCGCGCCGCGCGGGCACCTGCGGGTGAACAGCAACGTCGCCTTCGGCCGGCTCCACCTGGTGCCGCTGGTCCCGGAATTCCTGGCGCGGCATCCGGAGATCACGCTCGACCTCGTGCTGTCGGACACGGTGATCGACCTGATGCAGGAGCGCGCGGACATCGCCATCCGCATCGGGCCCATGCGCGATTCCGGGCTGATGGCACGCAAGCTGGGCTCGACCCGGGTCACGGTGGTGGCCTCGCCCGATTATCTCGCGCGGCACGGCACGCCAGTCAGCGTCGCCGAACTGGCGCGGCATCACGGCATCGGCTGGAGCTTTCTGCGCATGCGCACGGGATGGCCGTTCCGGGACGGGGAGGGGACGGTGACCGCCTCGCCGCGCAGCGTAGCCCGCGCGGGCGATGGGGAGGTCGCCCGCGTGCTGGCGATCGGCGGGGTCGGCCTCGCGCGGCTGGGCCGGTTCCACCTGGAAGCAGACATCGCGGCCGGACGCCTGGTGCCGGTGCTGGAGGAGCTGAACCCGGGCGACCGAGAGGAGATCCACGCGGTCTATCTGGGCCAGGGCGGCCCGCTGCCGGCGCGGGTGCGGGCCTTCCTGGATTTCCTGGCGGAGCGGATCTCGATCGAGGCCTGAAACGAAATAGCCGTTGGCCTCGGGAGGCAGTCCCTGGGTAATCAGACGGGCTGGGGTGATGTCGTGCGGCGATTCGCTTGCGCCGGGGGATTTTGCCCTTGAGGGCGTCTCTGCAGCTCTTGCCAGATATCGGCGTCGCGATTGTAGAAATCCGGGCGGAATTGCAGCTTCTCATCGGCATCTGCGAAGGCGGTCTGGTAGATCACGAAGACCGGCACCGGCGTTGGCAGAGCGTGGCGGGTGGTGCCGCCCATCGCGATCCCCTCATGGATCGTGTCGATCGGCTGCTGCATCAGCAGGGCGGCGAATTCGAGGGGATTCTGGACCCGGATGCATCCATGGCTGATGCGGCGGTTGTCGCGGCCGAAGATCTGTCTTTCCGGGGTGTCGTGCAGGTAGACGTCGAACCGGTTCGGCATGTCGAACATGATCAGCCCCAGCCCCGCACGGGGTCCCGGCAACTGTTCGACCTCGCCATTGTCCCGCAGGATCATGTTGTTTCGCGTCAGGTATTCCGGGTCGCGAGCGATCCTCGGCAGGATCTCCGCCGTCACGATGTCTGCCGGGATGACCCAGGGAGGGTTGAAGAAACTGGCCTCGATCATGGCGCGGAACTCTGGACTCTGGCTGCGCTCGACATCTTCCCCGACCACGATGCGCGTGGAGAAGACCGGCTGGTCAGCGCGATAAAGCACCAGTCGCTGGTCGGCGACGTTGACCCAGACGCGGTCCGCCGGCAGCGGCCGCGGCAGCCAGCGTTGGCGTTCGAGGTTCACCGCGATCTTGCGCAAGAGGTTTGTCGTGGCTGTGGCGCCGGTCCGGGGGCCTGAGCGATACCTCAGCAAGTCCTGGCGCAGCGCCCGGTAAGTCGGCGTCGCCGGCGCCAGCGCCTCGATCGTCGCCGCCGGATCCGGGCCGCCGATGGCCGCATCGAGCGCGGCAGCCACATCGATCGGCTCGGCCCTCAAAGCCTCGCTGTCTTTTCGGCGCTCAACCGGCACGGCGCCGAGGGCGAGGGCGTCGGCGTAGGTCAGGAAGGCGTGCGACAGCAGCAATTCGCGGCGGAGCGGCGGAAACATGTCCCTGCGCAGCAGCAGGCTGGCGTAGAACAGTTCAGGGTCCAGACCGTGATCGGCGGCGCGCAACACGGCGTCCACCAGGGAATTCGCCTGCGCTGGCCGGGTCGTCCATACCCGCTCGAAGCCACGGCGCGCGTAGAAGCGCCGCAGCAAGCCGGCATTCAGCCGTTCCCCAGCTACGACCAGGTCGGGCGCGCCGTCGCTCAGGTTGCCGAGTTCAGTATCGGCACGCAGCACCGGCGCGGAGACCGCTTCGGGCTTCGGAGCCGCACTGCACGCAGCAAGCGCAGATGCTGCGGCGAGAGCGATCGGGCCGCCTGCAATCATGCTGCGCCGGGACACCTTGGTCCCAGCGGAGATCAAAGGCTCCGGGCGACCCCACTCGACCTCGTATTGCGGCACCCATGCCACTCCTCGACTCTACCAGCCACAA
>JAQGHZ010000447.1 GCA_028291485.1 Rubritepida sp.
GCGCGAGGCACGGGCCGGGGCGGCCGCCGGGGATGACGGCTCGACGGCAGCGACCGGTGCCGCAGCCGGCGCGCCGCCAAAGCGCATGAGCGCGGCACGCAGCGGGTCGGCGCCCGGATTGTGCGCCGCCATGTTGACCACGATGTCGCGCGGCGTCACCTCGCGGCCGTAGTAGGCGGCATTCCAGTCGGGGCGCGGATTCATCACCGTCCCCTCCAGGGAGAGCCCGGCGAAGAGCCCGCGCGAGCGCGAGAAGGCCAGGATATCGGCGCCGAGATTGGTCGTCGTCGCCGCCTCCACCGAGCCGCCGACATGCGCGACGGCCAGGGAGGCATCGGCGCCGAGCCTGAAGTTGTTGTTGATCACGGCATTCATCGCCCGCACGCTCATCAGGAGCAGCAGGGTCTGGCTGTCGCGGATGCCGGCCTGGAGGCCGAAGCTGCCCGAGCCCACCGCATAGAAGCCCGGTGAGGACCAGGAGCCCGCGGCGTCGCGGCCGACCAGCACGCAGTCGCCGCCCTCGCCGCCGGCGAAGAAGGCGGCGCTGAAGGTGCGCGGGCAGATCAGCGCGCCGCGCGCCTGGCGGAGGATGCTGGCGGCGTCGAGCCGGTCGTTCTCCTCGGCCAGGATCTCCTGCACCGTGAGGGCGGAGCGGTCGACCAGCGCCTGCGGCGCGCTCCCCGTGGGCGCACCCGAGCAGGCCGAAAGGACCGCCAGGGCGGTCAGGATGACAAGGCGCATGAGCTTCTCCCGATAACCCCAGGCAATCACGTGATTCTAACCCAGGCTGCCCCGCGCCGGAAGGGAAAACGCATCAATCGACGTCAGGCATGATCCAGGGCTCCTCGTTCACCGAGATCACGCGCCAGTCGGGGCCGTGCTTTTCCAGCCGGGTAAGCGAGAGGTTCTTGATCGAGAAGGTCAGCGCCTGGTGCGCGTCGAGGTCGAGCGCATGGGCCAGCGCCGCGCGGATGCTGCCGCCATGGGCCACGATCACGACGTCCTCGCCGGGATGGGCCTCGGCCAGACCTTCCATGACCGGCGCCACGCGCGCCTGGAGGTCGGCGAAGCTCTCGCCGCCGGGCGGCTGCTCGATGGCGGCGTGCGGCCAGAAGGGATGCGCCGGATGGAGCAGCCGCTCGACCACCGCCTCGTGGCTGAGGCCCTGCCATTCGCCCAGCGACTGCTCGGCGAGGTCGGGCTGGATCGTCAGCGGCTGCTCCGGATAGCCCGCCGCGAAGATCGCCGCCGCCGTGGCCTGCGTGCGCACCAGCGAGCTCGCCACCCAATGCGCCGGGCGTGGCAGGCGGGCCGCCAGCCAGCGGTAGAGCGCGGCCTCCCCCTTCAGCGACAGGTCGCAGAGCGCCACGTCCATATTGCCGTAGAGCGTGGCGCGCGCGGTCGCCTCGACCAGCGCATGACGGATCAGAAAGAAGCGGGCGGGTTCCATGGCGGAAGCGTGTAGCGGCGCGGCGCGGGGGCTGATAGCCATGCCAGCCATGCAGATTGCGAAGCTGTTCCGAGACCGCCGCTTCCTCGTCATGCTCGCCCTGGGCTTTTCCGCCGGCGTGCCCCTGCCGCTCACCGGATTCGTGCTGCGGCAGTGGTTTTCCGAGGCGGGACTTTCCCTCGCCGCCATCGGATTCACGGCGCTGATCGGGCTGTCCTACTCGCTGAAATTCCTGTGGTCGCCGGTGATCGACCACGCGCGGCCCCCATTCCTGGCCCGGCTGGGCCGCCGCCGCGGCTGGCTCGCGACCATCCAGCCGCCGCTGATCCTGTCGATCCTGGCGCTCGGCCTCACCGATCCCACCCAGTCGGCGGTCCTGACGGCGGCCGTGGCGGTGATCGTGGCCTTCCTCTCCGCCAGCCAGGACATCGTGGTCGACGCCTACCGCATCGAGATCCTCGAGGAGGAATCCCAGGGCTACGGCTTCGCCTGCTACGTCTGGGGCTACCGCTTCGCGCTGCTGGCGGCGAGCGGCGGCGGGCTGGCACTGGTGGCGGTGATCGGCTGGACCGGCACCTTCGCCTATTGCGCGGCGCTGGTGGGCATCGGCTTCGTGGCGACGCTCTGCGCGCCGGAGCCGGCCGCGGCCCCGCCCGAGCCGATGGGCTGGCGCCGGCGCATCCAGACGGCGGTGATCGATCCCTTCGCCGACTTCATGAAGCGGCGGTATTGGCTGGCGATCCTGCTTTTCGTCGGCCTGTTCAAGCTGGGCGAGGCGCTGGCCGGCATCATGACCGCGCCTTTCTACCGTGAAATCGGCTTCACCCGGGGCGAGGTCGCGGCCGTGGGCAGCGTCTTCGGGCTGATCATGACGCTGGGCGGCGTGCTGGCCGGGGGCTGGTTCGTGGCGCGCATCGGCACGGGGCGGGCGCTGGTCATCACCGGGCTGGCGCAGATGCTGTCCAACCTGATGTACGTGGCGCTCTATTCCGCGGGGCGCGACATGCCGATGCTCTACGCCCAGGTGGGGGTGGAGAACTTCACCGACGGGCTCGCGGACGCGGCCTTCGTCACCTACCTGACCGCGCTGACCAACCGCGCCTTCAGCGCCACGCAATACGCTCTGCTCTCCTCGCTGGCGGCGGTGCCGCTGCGCTTCCTGGGCGGATGGTCGGGACAGCTGGCCGAGGCTATGGGGTGGCACAACTTCTTCCTGCTGACGACCGCGGCGGCCCTGCCGGCGCTGTGCATCATGCTCTGGCTGCTGAAGCGGCTGCCGCCGCCGCCGCGAAAGATCCCTCCCGCCGAACCCGTCGCATGGGCCGCATGACATGAACGCTTACTGGCTGACGCCGCTGCTGCTGGTCGGCAGCAACATCGTCATGACCTTCGCCTGGTACGGGCACCTCAAAGAGCCAGCCTGGCCGATGTATGTCGCCATCCTGGTGAGCTGGTGCATCGCCTTCTTCGAATACTGCCTGGCCGTGCCGGCCAACCGCATCGGTTACGGCACCTTCACCGGCCAGCAGCTCAAGATCATGCAGGAGGTCATTACCCTCGGCGTCTTCGCCGTGTTCAGCGTGACCTTCCTGGGCGAGCAACTCCGCTGGACCTATTTCGCGGCAATGGGCTGTCTCCTCATGGCCGTGGTCTTCATTTTCTTCCCCGTGGACTGACGCACCCGCCGTCACAGTTATTCACAGCTTCTTCGCATCGGAAGGGCTTGCGACACGGGATTCCGCTCGCCTAGCCTACAGATGGTG
>JAQGHZ010000485.1 GCA_028291485.1 Rubritepida sp.
CAGGTGGACGAGCAGCGCCGCCTCGCGGCCCAGAACGCCTCGCAGTCCTGGGAGACGCTGCGCAGCAACCGCTCGCAGGTGGACAGCGTCCGCGCCCAGATCCGCGCGCAGGAGATCGCGCTGGACGGCGTGCAGCGCGAGGCCATCGTCGGCAGCCGCACCACGCTCGACGTACTGAACGCCGAGCAGGAGCTGCTGAACGCGCGTACCAGCCTCGTGAACGCGCTGACCTCGGTGATCACGGGCTCCTATGCCCTGGCGGCCTCCATTGGGCGGCTGACGGCGCAGGATCTGGGCCTGCCGGTCGAGGTCTACGACATGGCGGCCTACTACAACGCCGTGCGCAACCGCTGGGTGGGCCTCGGGGACTACTCCACCGTCTCTGTCCGGCGCTGAGATGTCCGCTTCCAGGCCCCCGGGCGGGACGGACCCGTCCATGGACGACATCCTCGCCTCGATCCGCAAGATCCTGAACGAGGACGAGCAGGGGGCGGCGACCATCGTGCCGGCGTCGGCCGCGCCGCCCGCCCCGATCCAGCTCACGCCGGAGATGATGATCACGCCGCCGGAGAGCCTTGCCGGGCCCGGCACGGCCGTGGTGCCGGCGCCCGCCGCGGCCGCGGTGTCGGCAAGGGCTGCGCCCGTCATGGCCACGCCGGCTCCGGAGCCCGTCCCGATGCCCCCTCCTGCCCCTGAACCCCTCCTTGGGGCCCCGCCGGCCCTCAAGTCGGAGCCTTTCCTCATGTCCTTGGAGCCGCAGAACCCGCCCTCCGGTCTGGTCGATCCCGTGGCCGCCGCCGCTGCGGCCACGGCCTTCGGCCAGCTCTCCCGTCTCGCGCAGGACCGCGGGGCGACGGTCGCGCGCCACGGTCCCTCCATCGAGGATCTCGTGCGCGAGGAACTGCGGCCCATGCTCAAGGCCTGGCTCGACGCCCATCTGCCCGTCACGGTGGAGCGGTTGGTCCGGGTCGAGATCGAGCGGGTGATGTCCCGACAGGGCTGACCTGATCGCGTGAGGGCTTGACGCGCCGCCCGGCGCGTTCGACCTCTGCGCGATGCTCGACAAGGCCTTCGACCCCGCCTCCATGGAATCGCGGCTCTACGCCGCTTCCGAAGCCTCCGGCGCCTTCGGCGCACATCCGGAGAGCAATTCGCAACCCTTCACCGTCGTCATCCCGCCACCGAACGTCACCGGCAGCCTGCATATCGGCCACGCGCTGAACAACACGTTGCAGGACGTGCTGGTGCGCTACCGGCGCATGCAGGGGCGCGACGCGCTCTGGATGCCGGGCATGGACCATGCCGGCATCGCGACGCAGATGGTGGTGGAGCGCCTGCTCGGCGCCCAGGGCAAGACCCGCAAGGAACTGGGCCGCGAGGCCTTCGTCGACCGCATCTGGGAGTGGAAGGCGGAGAGCGGCGGGTCGATCACGCGCCAGCTGCGCCGGCTCGGAGCCTCGCTCGATTGGCCGCGCGAGCGCTTCACGATGGATGCGGGCCTTTCCAAGGCCGTGATCGAGGTCTTCGTGCGGCTGCACAAGGAAGGCCTGATCTACCGCGACACGCGGCTGGTGAACTGGGACCCGGTCTTCCAGACCGCGATCAGCGACCTCGAGGTCGAGAGCCGGGAGACGAAGGGCCAGATCTGGACGCTGCGCTACCCGATCGAGGGCGAGCCGGGCCGTTTCATCCTGGTGGCCACCACGCGGCCGGAGACCATGCTGGGCGACACGGCCGTCGCGGTGCATCCGGCGGATCCACGCTTCGCCGACCTCGTGGGGAAGAAGGCCGTCCTGCCGCTGACGGGCCGCGCGATCCCGATCGTGGCGGACGCGTACAGCGACCCAGAGAAGGGCACGGGCGCGGTGAAGATCACGCCGGCGCACGACTTCAACGACTACGATGTCGGCCGCCGGCACGACCTGCCGATGCCCACCGTGCTCGACGCCGAGGCGCGAATCTGGCTCGGCGAGATCGCGGGCGAGCTGCGCGCGGTGGAGGGCGTGTCCGATCCGGAATTCGTGCGCTCACTCGCGGGCCTGGACCGCTTCGAGGCCCGCAAGCAGATCGTGGCCGAGCTGGAGCGGCTGGAGCTCTTCGAGAAGGTCGAGGCGCACGCCAACACCGTGCCGCACGGCGACCGCTCGGGCGTGCCGATCGAGCCGCGGCTGACGCTGCAGTGGTATTGCGACGCGGCGACGCTGGCCAAGCCCGCCATCGAGGCCGTGGAGACCGGCAAGACCGAGTTCGTCCCCAAGCAGTGGGAGAACACCTTCTTCGCCTGGATGCGCGACATCCAGCCCTGGTGCATCTCGCGCCAGCTCTGGTGGGGGCACCGGATTCCGGCCTGGTACGGGCCGGAGGGCAGCCTCTTCGTCGAGCGCGACGAGGAAACCGCTAAGGCGGCGGCAAAGGCGCAGTTCGGCCGCGACGTGGAGCTGACGCGCGACGAGGACGTGCTGGACACCTGGTTCAGTAGCGGCCTCTGGCCCTTCTCCACCCTGGGCTGGCCGGAGCAGACGCCGGAACTGGCGAAGTACTACCCGACCGACGTGCTGGTGACGGGCTTCGACATCATCTTCTTCTGGGTCGCCCGGATGATGATGTTCGGCATACACATCATGGGCGAGGTGCCGTTCAAGCACGTGGTCATCCACGGCCTCGTGCGCGACGAGAAGGGCGCCAAGATGAGCAAGTCGAAGGGCAATGTCCTCGACCCGCTCGAGCTCATCGACGCCTATGGCGCGGATGCCGTGCGCTTCACGCTGACTGCGCTGGCCTCGCCGGGGCGCGACATCAAGCTCGCCAAGGCACGGATGGAGGGCTATCGCGCCTTCGCCACCAAGCTGTGGAACGCGGCACGCTTCTGCGAGATGAACGGCATCGCGGCGCGGCCGGATTTCGATCCTTCCGCCGCGACGACCCCGTTGGCGCGCTGGATCCTAGACGGTGCCAATGCGGCGATCGCCGAGGCCACCGCCGCCCTCGATGCCTTCCGCTTCGACGACTACGCGAGCGCGATGTATCGCTTCACCTGGAACAGCTTCTGCGATTGGTTCGTGGAGTTTGCCAAGCCCGTCTTCTACGGGCCGGACGGTGCCGAGAAGGAGGAGGTGATGGGGGCCGCCCAGCACGTGCTGGGCGTGATCCTGCGCCTGCTGCACCCGGTGATGCCCTTCATCACTGAGGAGCTGTGGACCCACCTCGGCTATGGCGGCGAGGCGAGCCTCATCACCACCCCCTGGCCCGAAGCCGTGGCCGTGCGGGATCCCACCGAGGCACGCGTCGAGCTGGATGGCGTGGTGCGCCTCATCTCCGAGGTGCGCGCCGTGCGCGCCGAGGTGAACGTGCCGCCGTCGATCACGACCAAGCTGCTGGTGCAGGGCGCGGCACCCGAGACGCTCGCCCGCGCGAATCGCTGGATCGACGCGATTCGCCGCCTTGCGCGCGTCACCGAGATCGAGGTGCTGGACGGCGCGCCGCCCAAGGGCGTCGTGCAATCCGTGCTCGGCGAGGCGACGCTCCTGCTGCCGCTGGCCGACGTGATCGACCTGGGGGCCGAGCGCGCGCGCCTCGCCAAGGACCGCGTCAAGGCCGAGGGCGAGGTAGCGAAGGTCAACGCCAAGCTCGGAAATGCCGAATTCATCGCCAAGGCGAAGGAAGAGGTGATCGCGGAGAACCGCGAGCGCCTCGCCAATGCGCAAGCCGAGATCGCGCGGCTCGATGCGGCCATGGCGCGGATCGCGAGCTGAGACGGATCGAGGGCTCCGAGGTCGTGAATCTTCGCTGATTCCGATCCGGAGTGCCTTCGCTGAGGTGGGGTGGTGTTGAGGAGACGGCCGGAAGAGGCGGTCGTTTCCCGACCTGCGTGAATACCCGGCGTGGAAGGCATCTGGCGTTGGCGCGCCTGGTGTAGAGCGGAGCTCGGTCAGGTGGAGGCGGGCTGCGAACCTGGGTGATCTGGCATGGAGGGATCGCGCGGCGGGGCTGGTCCATGCTTCGCGGCGCAGCCGCGCCAGAGCGATCCAGCTACGATTCATCACCAGTGGCAGAGCCGGGCGGGGATATTGGGGCCTGGAAGGCGCCACTGATGGCAGTGGCAGATGACACGTATCAGGCACGAGATAGACCGGTAGAGCCACCCTCAGAGGTCTTCAGACGGCCTCTGGGAGGGAGGGGGCCCATCCAGGCTCCTCTCAGGCGTGCAGCGCCTTCATCACCCGCTCCAGCCCCTGCTGCCAGGTCGGCAGCGCAACGCCGAAGGTCTCGCGCAGCTTCGCCCCCTCCGTGCGTCCATCCACCGGCCGCACGGCCTTCATCGGGTATTCGTGCGTCGCGATGGGATGCACCTTCGGCTGCGGCCCGCCATAGGCCTGTGCCGACGCGAAGATGGCCTCCGCGAAACCGTGCCAGCTGGTCGAGCCGCTCGCCATCGCGTGGAAGACG
>JAQGHZ010000490.1 GCA_028291485.1 Rubritepida sp.
CCCGGATCTGGGCGCGGACGCTGTCGACCTGCGAGCGGTTGCTGCGCAGCGTCTCCCAGGACTGCGAGGCGTTCTGGGCCGCGAGGCGGCGCTGCTCGTCCACCTGAGTGATGTTCTGCTGCGCCAGCTGGCGCGCCTGGCGTACCGCTGAATACTCCGAGCCGCCCTGATAGAGGGGTACGGAGAGGTTGATGGTGGCCTGGGCGCCAGTCTGGCGGATATGCGCGCTCGCCTGGTTGTCCTGGCGGAAGGCCTGGGCATTGGCCGAGACCTGCGGCAGCAGGACCGACATCTGGACGTCGATGTTGTCGCGCGCCGAGGCCGCGGTGAAGAGGGCCGCGACCACGTTCGGGTTGTTCGCGATGGCGACGGCCTGGGCCTCCGCAGCGCTGCGGATCGGCACGTTGAGGGGCTGCGGATTGGTCAGCCGCTGCGGCGCCGCACCGATCACGCGTTCGAAGGTAGCGCGGGCGATCTGCAGCGTGCCCTCGGACTGGGTGCGTGTGGCGCGCGCGCCGGCCAGACGGCTCTCGGCCTGGGCGACGTCGGTGCGGGTGATCTCGCCGACGCGGAAGCGCTCGTTGGTCGCCTGGAGCTGCTGTACCAGCACCTGCTCGTTGTTGATGTTGAGGCGCAGCAGCTCGGCGTTCTGGATCATGCCGATATAGGCCTGGATGGCATCGCCCAGCACCTGTTGCTCGGTCGCGAGCAGGCGGGCACGCTGCGCCAGCACCGTGTTCTCCGCCTGGCGGGTCTGCGCCACGGTCCGGCCGCCGCGGTAGATCGGCTGAGTCAGGGTGACCGTTGCGGAAGCGGGGGTGCGCTCCTGCCGGAGCGTCGCCGGGATGGGGCCGTTCTGGCCGCTCGTGTTCAGACCAAACGGCTCGCGAAAAAAGAAGCTGCCGTCGGGCCGGAAAAGCGGGGTCTGGTTGCGGGTGCGCACGTCGGCAGCGCCGTAGCTGCCAGCCATCACCACCGTCGGCCGCCAGCCGGACAGCGCCTGGGGCACGCCCTCGTCCACCGAGCGGAGCTGCGCGCGGGCCGCAAGCAGGGTCGGGTTGTTGTTGTAGGTGGCGGCCAGCGCTTCCTGCATGGTCTGCGCGGAGGCTGGCGTGATCGCGAAAATCCCGGCCGCCGTGGCAGACAGGAGAATAATCCTCATGCCCAAATGCATATGACACCACTCCGTTCGCACTGCCGGGAGATTATAGACGATTCCGGGGATATCACACCACCGCCGGAAATTTGAAGGTCCCGAATGGGGGAAGGACGGCTCAGAAGACGAAGCCGGGCGCCGGAGCGAAATCCGGTAGAAGGGGCCCGGCCGCGTCGGGGCCCGGCACCTCGGTCAGGCCGCCGCCCAGCTTGCGGAGCATGAGAATGCGCCCCGCCTGCCCCCGCTCGCGCCGGATGACCAGCAGCCGCCCGCCCTCGCCGAGCTGCGAGCCCAGCACCGCGGGCACGGATTCGACCGCGCCCTCGATGAGGATGAGGCGGAAGGGCGCGCCGGAAGGCACGCCGCCCTTCGGGTCGGCCGTCACCATCGAGGGGCGGTTGCCGTGCAGGCCGAAGCCGAAGGCCCGCCCGGAGGCTCCGGCCAGCGCCGCGTCGGATTCAACGGCCGTGACCTTGAGGCCCATCCGCGACAACACCGCGGCGCCGTAACCGCTGCCCGCCGAGAGCACCAGGGCGCGCTCGCCGGGCTGGGGCAGCGCCAGCTGGATCATCTTGGCCAGCACCATGGGGGCCAGCATGGCGCGGACGCCGCCCAGCGGTACCGCCTCGTCGGCATAGGCGCGGTGGCGCAGCGCGGCCGGCAGAAAGGCCTCGCGCGGGATCTCTCCCATGGCGCCGAGCAGCAGCGGGTCGGTGATGCCGTTGGGGGCGAGCTGGCCGTCCACCATGAAGCGCCGGGCCCGGGAGAAATCCTCTTCGGCCTGCGGCAATTCGGTCACCAGGCTCTGCGCCATATCCACTCACCCCAATCCTGATGGCCGGCTTATAGGATGGGCGGCGCGCGCCGGAAAGCACTCTGCCTTGACCGAAGCGCCGCCGGGCCCGATACAGCGCCTCCGTGGGGTCCGATGGCCGAGTGGTTAGGCACAGGTCTGCAAAACCTGCTACGGCGGTTCAATTCCGCCTCGGACCTCCACCCTCCCCTCCGAGCGCCCTTTTCAAGGAGCCCCTCCCGGAGAGGTCGTTTCAAAGCGGCCTTCTCAGAGAGGCAGCAGGATCGCCGATGGGACTATCCCGATCAGGATCACGAAGATGAGGACGGGGTGTGCACCCGGCTGCCCACCCGCTCGACCACGTCGAGCATCTTCTGCATGGCGGTCTTGGATGCTGCGGCGTCGCTCATCGGTATGTTCCTGATCTAGCGCGAGAGCGCGTCGAGGATGCGCGCCCAGGAGCGGATGCCCCGCCGGAAGCACTCCAGGTCGTATTTCTCGTTGGGGCTGTGGATGCGGTCGTCCTCCAGGCCGAAGCCGGCGAGGATCACGTCCATCCCCAGCGCCTGCTTGAGCTCGTGCGTGACCGGGATGGAGCCGCCGCCGCCGATGAAGACGCCGGGCTTGTTCCATTCGTCGGTCAGCGCCTGGCGGGCCTTCTCGAATTCCGGCGCGTCGATCGGGAAGCGGATGGCCTGGCCCGAGCCGTGCTCGATGAACTCGGCGCGGCAATCGGCCGGCAGGCTGGCCTGGACGTAGGCGCGGAAGGCCTTGCGGATGGCGTGCGGGTCCTGGTCGAAGACGAGGCGGAAGGAGATCTTCGCCGAGGCCATCGACGGGATCACGGTCTTGAAGCCGGCACCCTGGTAGCCGCCGCCCATGCCGTTGATCTCGCAGGTCGGCCGCGACCAGGTCATTTCCAGCACCGTCCGCCCCTTCTCGCCGGCCGGAACCGAGAGGCCCACGGCACCGAGGAACTGGCCGGCATCGAAGCCCAGCGTGTCCCATTGCTCGCGCAGCGCGTTCGGCAGCTCGGGCACGCCGTCGTAGAAGCCCGGCAGGGTCACGCGGCCGTTCTCGTCGTGCAGGCCGGCGATGAGCTTGGCCAGCACCCGGTTCGGATTGGCCGCGGCCGAGCCGTAGAAGCCCGAATGCAGGTCGCGGTCGGCGGCGTGGATGATCACCTCCTCGCCGCACAGGCCGCGCAGCATGGTGGTGATGGCCGGCGTCTGCGCGTCCCACATGTTGGTGTCGCAGATCAGGCCGATATCGGCCTTCAGCTCCTCCGCATAGGACTTCAGGAAGGGCGGCAGGTTCACGCCGCCGCTCTCCTCTTCGCCCTCCAGCAGGATGGTGACGGGGATGGGCAGCTTGCCTGTCACGGCCTTCCAGGCGCGGCAGGCCTCGACGAAGGTCATGAGCTGGCCCTTGTCGTCGGCCGTGCCGCGGCCGCGCAGAACCTTGGTGCCGTCCTCGCGCGTCTCGATCGCGGGCTCGAACGGGCCGCGGGTCCAGAGTTCCAGCGGGTCGACCGGCTGGACGTCGTAATGGCCGTAGAAGAGCGCCGAAGGGCCGGTCGCGCTGCGGTCATGCGCCACGACGATGGGATGGCCCGGGGTCGGCCGGGCGCTGGCCTCGAAGCCGATGCCGGCGAGGTCGGCCACGTGCCAGTCGGCGCAGGCCTGACACTCGGCCGCATAGGCCGGGTCGGTGGAGATGGATTTGATTCGCAACGTCGCGAACAGCCGCTCCAGCGCGGCGTCGAGATCGGAATCGATATGGGCGAGAACCTGGTCGAGCTCAGACATGGGGGCCTCCGGAGGGTCTGCGCGAAGCCTGCCCCCGGCGCTCGCGCGCCGAAACCCCGCTTCCGCCCTTTTCGGAAAGGCTAGCGGTTCATGACAAGGGTGGGATGCGTCGGGCGTCCCGAGCCTTGGCGCGCCGTCCCACAGGCGGTCAGCGCCGCCGCGACATGTTCCAGAAGACCGCGATCGGGAAGTCGATCACGTTCTGCAGATCCGCCCGATAGGCGGCCGGCGCCGAGAACTGCCCGTTCAGGAGGACGTTCACATTCTCGTGGAAGGCCGCCTGCAATTCGTCCGCGAGGCGCTGGCGCTCTTCCGGTGTCCGCGACGCAGCCAGCCTGCGCAGCAGATCCGTCTGGCGCGGATCGCAGTACCAGCCCGGAAAGCTGTCGTTGCAGTTGAAGGCGACGCCCGGATTGGCCAGCGGATTCACCAGGTCGATGCCGTTCCAGATGATGTTCAGCGCGCTCCAGCCATTCGCCGAGATGGGCCCGCGGTTCAGCCGCCGCTGCGCCACCGTCGCGTAGTCGGAGGTCGCGGTCTGCACGTTGAACCCGGCCTGCTTCAGCTGGTCCATGATGACGAGGCCCATCGGATTCAGCAGCGCCGAGCTCTCGGAATGCAAGAAGACCACCGGCTCGTTGTTGTAGCCCGCATCGCGCAGCATCTGGCGGGCCCGGGCCGTGCTTGCGCCCTGGAAGACCTGCGTACCGGCGGCGGACTGGCCGGCCGTGTCGCACATGTAGAGCGCCTCGCAGCTCGGCATGTAGAGGCCTTCGGGCAGGCCCAGCGAGGCCATCACATCCGCCTGGTTGATCGCCACCTGCGCGGCGCGGCGGATCGCGACGTTGTTGAAGGGCGGCTGCGCGTGGTTGAGGCTGATGATCCCCATGATCTGACCCGCGCCGCGGGGATTGGCGATGCGGATGTTCCGGTTGCGCCGCATGGGGGCAATGTAGTCGGCCGGCAGGATCTCCAGGTAGTCGAGCTCGCCGGCCTGCAGCGCCGTCGCACGGGTCGCCTGATCGGGCACGCTGACGAGGTCCACGCGGTCGAAATGCACGACCTTGCCGCCGGCGACGCCCGAGGCGGGCTCGGCGCGCGGACGGTAGCGCGGGTTGCGGCGGAAGGTGGCGCGTTCGCCGGGCCGCCAGCTCGCGCGGTCGAAGAGGAAGGGGCCGGAACCCACGATCTCGGCCATCGGCGTGGTGGGCGGCGTGCTCGCGAGGCGCGCAGGCACCATGATGGGAATGGTGTTGCCGGGCTTGCCCAGCGCCTCGATCACATAGGCGTAGGGCTGGCGCAGCTTGAGCACGAAGGTGCGGGCGCTGGTGGCCTGGAGGCTCTCGGCGATGGCCATGATCTGTTGGCCCAGCGGCTCGCGCAGCGCCCAGCGGCGGAGGGAGGCGACGCAGTCCTCGGCGGTGACGGGCTGGCCGTCGCTGAACTCGAGGCCCTCGCGCAGGCGGAAGGTGTAGGTCAGCCGGTCATCGCTGACGGTGAAGTCCTCGACCATCTGCGGGTGGTAGTTCCCGTCGGCGTCGATGGCGAAGAGCATGTCGTAGACGAGGTAGGAGAAGACTCGCGTGGCATTGGTCGTGGTGACGATGCCGTCGAGGGTCTGGAGTTCGGTGTTGAGCGAGACCCGCAGCGTGCGCTCCTGCGCCCGGACGGCACCCGCGCCCCAACCGGCCGTCAGGGCGATGAGGGCGAGCGCGATGCGGCGCAGGGTCATGTCCGGTCTCTCCGTCACTCGGCCACGGCGGCCGCCGTGGCGGCTTCCGCCTCGGCCGCTGCCTTGCGGATGTGATCGTAGTTGCGGCCGCGGAACCACGCCATGTATTCGCCCACCGTCTGCGTCGGGAACTTCGGCTCCTCACCGGCGATGATGCAGGTCGGCAGGCACTCGAGGACCGTCTCGGGATTGGGGTGGAAGAAATAAGGGATCGCGTAGCGCGGCTGATCCGAGATGTTGAAGGCGCGGTGCGGAGTGGAGAGGAAGCGCCCGTTGGTCCAGCGGTTCAGGATGTCGCCGGTGTTGACGATGAAGGTGCCCTCGATCACCGGCGCATCGATCCAGACGCCATCCGAGCGGCGGATCTGCAGGCCCGGCACCTTGTTCTGCGCCAGCAGCGTGATGAAGGTGCTGTCGGTGTGCGGCGCGATGCCGAACTGGTTCTCGTCGTACTCCTTCACCGGCGGATAGTGGCTCAGCCGCAGCGAGCTGAAGGGGCGCGTGCACTTGTCGTCGAAATAATCGGCCGGGAGCTCCAGCGCGCGGGCGTAGAGCGGCAGGATCCGCTGCGCGAGGCCTTCCAGCGCGTCGTAATATGCCGTCGCGGCCTCGCGGAAGCCGGGGACGGTCGGCCAGCGGTTGGTGACGCCCGACTGGCCCTCGCGCTTGAGGAAGAAGGCCTCGTTCTCGTTGGGCTTGTTGTTGGCGTTGATGGTGGAGCTGCGGGTCGTGCTGCCACGCATGGGCAGGTAGCCCTGCATGGCGGCGTCCACCTTCAGCTCCATCTTCGTCTCGAGGGGCTGGGCGTGGAAGGCGGCCGCGGCGGCGAAGGTGCGGTCGATCAGCGGCTGCGACACACCGTGATTGGCGATGTAGAGGAAGCCGACGGTCTCGTTGGTGTGGCGCAGCTTCGCGGCGGTGGCTTCGAGGGCGCCGGGCTCGCCGGCCAGGAAGGGGCCGAGATCGAGGACGGGGATATCTTGGGACATGAGGAGCCTCCGGTGTCACCGAACGGTCGCGGTGGCGGGGCTCCGGGTCAAACCAAAAGAACTCGCCCTTGGTTGAATTTTTCTAAACCGAAGCTCAGCGCGCCCGTTCGATGCAGAACCGCACCACGTCGATCAGCGCCAACTTGGCCTCGCTCATCGGAAAGATGTCGAGCGCCTGGACCGCCGCCCGCCCGTAGGTCTCGGCCCGGTCGATGGTGCGCGAAATACCGTCGTGCCGGGTCAGCAGGCGCTGCGCCTCGCCGAGATCGGCGTCGCCCTGCTCGCCCTCTTCCAGGGTCCGCTTCCAGAAGGCCTTTTCCGCCTCGTCGCCGTCGTGGAAAGCCAGCAGCACCGGCAGGGTCATCTTCCCCTCCCGGAAATCGTCGCCCACGGTCTTGCCCAGCCGCGCCTGCTCGGCCGAGTAGTCGAGCGCGTCGTCCACCAGCTGGAAGGTGATGCCGAGGTTGTGGCCATAGGCGTCCAGCGCCTCGGCCTCGGCCTGCGGCCGATCGGCGACCACGGCGCCGATCCGCGTGGCGGCGGCGAAGAGCGAGGCGGTCTTGCCCTCGATGACCTCGAGATACTGCGCCTCGGTGCTGGAGAGGTCGTTCTGGGTGATGAGCTGCAGCACCTCGCCCTCGGCGAGGGTGGCCGAGGCGCTGGCCAGGATGCGCAGCACCTCGAGGCTCTTATCCTCGATCATGAGCTGGAAGGCGCGCGCGAAGAGGAAGTCGCCCACCAGCACGGAGGCCTTGTTGCCGAAGAGCGCATTGGCACTGGCCTGGCCACGCCGCAACGCGCTCTCATCCACCACATCGTCATGCAGCAGCGTCGCGGTGTGGATGAATTCGACGCAGGCGGCGAGCGCCACATGCCTCTGGCCGGCATAGCCGCAGAGCTTCGAGGCCGCGAGGGTGAGCAGCGGCCGCAGCCGCTTGCCCCCGGCCGCCACGATATGCGCGGCGAGCTGCGGGATCAGGGCCACCTGGCTGTGCATGCGCTCGACGATGAGGCGATTGCAGGCGGCCAGATCCTCGGCCACGAGGTTCATCAGGCGGGCGAGCGCCCCCTCCCCCCGATCCTGTCGCGGGTCCTGTCGCTGGTCCTGCGGCCTGGCGCCATCCCGTTTCGCGTCGATCGCACCCACCACTCGTCCAAACCCCTGAAATTCATGCCCGGCTTGATCCGGCCCACTTGAC
>JAQGHZ010000533.1 GCA_028291485.1 Rubritepida sp.
TCCGGAGCCGCGCCCCGCCGTCACCCAGGCCCCGCCGCCCGGACCGGCGCCCAACCGCCGCAACACGCCGCAGACCACCGTTCCGGCCGACCGCCGCCCAGAGAGCACGCGTCCGCGCCCCGAGGTCACCGCCAACCTTCGCTCGCGCCGCGTGGATCTGACCGACCTCGCCGGCTTCATCGGCGGCGACCCCCAGGCCGGACAGACCAATGCGCGCCCCGGCCGCACCCTGCCCGACGCGCCGATCAGCCTGCCGCGCATCCGCGCCGCTAATATCCACATGGTCTACGAGGGCCAGCGGATCGAGGGCCGCAGCATGCCGCTCGACAATCTCCACGTGGAGATGGACATCATCGACGGCGTCGTCACGCTGCATCCGCTGCGCTTCGGCGTGGGCGAGGGCCGCATCAACGCCCAGGCCACGCTCACCCCGCAGGAGGACGGCGCGCTGCGCACCGAGGCGCAGGTGGAGTTCCAGCGGCTCGACGTCTCGCGGCTGCTCGGCGTCACCGGCGTCGCACAGGGCCAGGGCACGCTGGGCGGCCGCGCCCAGCTCACCAGCAGCGGCAAGTCGCTGGCCGAGTTGCTGGCGCGCGGCGATGGCGCGGTGACGCTCAGCATGGCCGGCGGCAACGTCTCGGCGCTGCTGGTCGACCTCGCAGGGCTGCGGCTCGGCAATGCGATCTTCTCCGCGCTCGGCCTGCCCGACCGCACGCGCATCGAGTGCTTCGTGGCCGATCTCGGCCTGCAGCGCGGCGTGCTGAACTCGCGCACCGTGCTGCTCGACACGGAGGACGTGCTGATCACCGGCACCGGCAACGTGAGCCTGGCGCGCGAGCGGCTCGATATGCAGCTGCACACCGATTCCAAGGGCATCACCATCGCCGCGCTGCCCACCTCCATCAACATCACCGGCAGCTTCGCCGATCCGAGCATCACGCCCGACATCACCGAGCTCGGCATCCGCGGCGGGCTCGCGGCGGCGCTGGGCTTCGTGGCGGTTCCGCTCGCCATCCTGCCGACGATCCAGTTCGGCATCGGCGACGATCCGCGCTGCCGCAACCTCGCCGCCCAGGCCGGGCGGACGCGGCAGCAGCGCGCGCCGCAGCAGGGCCGGCGCTGAGGCCCGGATACCACAGGCCGGTTGTTGCTGTGCCCCATGCAACTCCCTGCCGGTCCACGATGTTTGTTGGAACACTACGCTCATAGCAAAGGAGGCAAACATGGGCCGCGGCATTCTTCTCTGGCTTCTTGGGATTCCCATTCCGATCATCATCCTGCTCGCCCTGATCTGGCGCTGACGCCATGTCGAGCAGCACTTACGACCCGCCACATGTCCGTCCCGGCACCGCCGCGCTGACGGATCATGCCGTCACGGAAGCTTCCGCCGTGTCCTGGGCAGCCATCATCGCGGGCGCCGTCGTCGCCTGCGCGGCTTCGCTCATCCTGGTCGCCGTGGGCGTGGGCCTCGGCTTCTCGTCCATCTCGCCCTGGCATGACGAAGGCGTCTCCGCCACCACCCTCGGGCTGATGACGGTGGTCTGGCTCATCGTCGTGCAATGGGTGGCCTCGGCCCTCGGCGGCTACGTCGCCGGCCGGCTGCGCACCCGCTGGATCTCGGTCCATCGCGACGAGGTCTTCTTCCGCGACACCGCACACGGGCTGCTCGCCTGGGCGCTGGGCACGATCGTCACCGTCAGCCTGCTCACCTCCGCCATCACCGGCGCGGTGGGCACGGCGGGCCAGGTGGCGGGCGCGGTCGGCCAGGGTGCGGCGCAGGCCGCGGCCAGCGCGGTCGGCCCCGTGTCGCAATACGACATGGACACGTTGTTCCGTGGCTCGCAGCCCGGCGCCGCCAATCCAAACGGCGAGAGCAACGAGCAGGCCGCCCATGAGGTCATGACCATCGTCGGCAATGCGCTCACCACGGGCCAGCTGCCCGCCGGCGACCGCGACTACCTCGCGCAGCTTGTGGCCGCGCGCACCGGCGTTTCCGCCGATGATGCGCGGACGCGCGTGGACCAGACCTTCGCCAAGGCCCGCGAGGCGAAGCAGCGCGCGCAGCAGGCGGCCGACGAGACCCGCAAGGCCGGTGCCAAGCTCGCGCTCTTCACCGCCCTGTCCATGCTGATCGGCGCCTTCGTGGCGGCGGCCGGCGCGGCCTATGGCGGCCACCTCCGCGATGACCCGTACTGAGGCCGTCGCGAATCCACGAAGCGCCGGCGGTCTCCCCGCCGGCGCTTTTTTGCGTCGGATTTCAACCCAGGTGACGTGACGCCGTTTCTTTCGCCATAAGCGGGAAACGCCATGACATCGCTGGACGATCGTTCTTGCCCTCCTCCGGGAGGTCGCGGAGCGGCAGGTCGAGAGGGCTCTGCCCCGCATGGCCCGTGCCGCCCGGAACCGGGATCTCCGCCAGGCCTTCACCTGTCCGAGCGCGGGGGCCAAGGGACGGCAGACCCGACTCGGCGAGGTGTTCCGGCTGTTGCGGCCCGGTCCGGGTGGAGTCGTCGGAAACGGTTCTCGGCCTCCTCCGGGATTGCGAGGAGCTCCTGGACGACGTCTCGGAGTCGGGTGCGGTCCATGACGCGAGCCTGATCGCCTGCGTCCAGGCCATGGCGTACCGCCAGATGTCGCGTTACGGCACGCTTCTCGCCTGGGCGGAAGCGATGGATCGGCCGGAGATCGTCACGCTCCTGCGGCGCTCCCTTGAGGAGAAGCGCGAC
>JAQGHZ010000343.1 GCA_028291485.1 Rubritepida sp.
CCTCGATGAGACCAAGGCGCGCTACGCCCAGGACACCAATGCCCGCACCCTGCCGGAGGTGCTTGATGGAGCCGACATCTTCCTCGGCCTCTCCGCCCCACGCGTGCTGAAGGGCGAATGGCTGTCCAAGCTCGCCCCCAAGCCGCTGGTGCTGGCCCTGGCCAATCCGGAGCCCGAGATCCTGCCCGAGGCCGTCCGCGCGGCACGGCCGGATGCGATCGTGGCCACGGGACGGACGGACTACCCGAACCAGGTCAATAACGTCCTCTGCTTCCCCTTCATCTTCCGCGGCGCGCTGGACGCCGGCGCCACCACGATCAACGAGGCGATGAAGGTCGCGGCGGTCGAGGCGATCGCCGCCCTGGCGCGCGTCGAGGCGAGCGAGGTCGTGGCCGCGGCCTATGGCGGCGTGGCCCCGGTCTTCGGGCCGGAATACATCATCCCCAAGCCCTTCGACCCGCGCCTGATCCTGGAGATCGCGCCGGCCGTCGCGAAGGCGGCGATGGACAGCGGCGTCTCGCGCCGGCCCATCCTGGATTTCGTGGCCTACAAGGCGGACCTGTCCCGCTTCGTCTACCGCTCCGGCAACCTGATGCGCCCCGTGCAGGAGCTGGCGAAGAGCCGGCCGGCCCGGATCGTCTTCGCCGAGGGCGAGGACGAGCGCACGCTGCGCGCCGTGCAGACCGTGCTGGACGAGGGGACGGCCCTGCCCATCCTCATCGGCCGCGCGGCGGTGGTCGAGGCCAAGGTGAAGGCACTCGGCCTGCGCATGGCGCTCGGCTCATCCGTGACGGTGCGGCACCCGACCGAGCAGCCCGAATACTTCGCCCCGCTGGTGGAGGCCTACAAGGCCAAGGTCGGCCGGCGCGGCCTCACGCCCTCGGCCGCCGAGCGCCGCATCGCCAGCCGCCCCGGCATCGCCGCCGCCATGATGCTGGAGGCCGGCCTGGCCGATGCCGCCATCACCGGCGGGCTCGGCGACTGGATGCGGGAGTGGGAGGACGCGCTGAGCTGCATCGGCAAGCGCGCCGATGTGAGCCGCGCCTATGCGCTCTCGGCCGTCATCACCCAGGGCGCCACGCTTTTCTTCGCCGACACGCACCTGCTGCTGGACCCGACGGCGGCGCAGCTCTCGGAGATGACGCTGCTGGCCGCGGAGGAGGTGCGCCGCTTCGGCATCGTGCCCAAGGTGGCGCTGCTGAGTCATTCCTCCTACGGCGCCTCGGGCGCGCCCAGCGCGCGCAAGATGCGCGAGGCGCTGAAGCTGATCCGCGCCGCCGCTCCCGACCTGGAGGTGGATGGCGAGATGCATGGCGACGCCGCGATCGTCGAGGCCATCCGCGCCAAGGCCGTGCCGGACCCGAAGCTGGAGGGCATGGCGAACCTGCTGATCTTCCCGAACATCGATTCGGCGAACATCGCCTTCAACCTGGTGAAGGCGGTGTCCGACGGGCTGCAGGTGGGGCCCATGCTGCTGGGCATGAACAAGCCCGTCCACGTGCTGGTGCCGAGCGTGACGGCGCGGGGCATCGCGAACCTGGCGGCGGTGGCGGGGAGCCAGGTGCGGCGGGGGTAGGCCTACCGCATCAGCCCTGCGCGGCGCAGCGCCGTCTCGATGATCTGCGTGATGGGCCCGGCGGGCGCCGCCTGGTCCACGTCCTGCTCGGGCACTGGCTTCGCCGCGCGGCGGGATGCCGCGGGCGCCAGCCCCCAGAAGCGCGCGATATGCCGCGTGGAGGAAATCGCCACATCCAGCATATAGGCCCCGGCCGTCTCGCCCGGCTCGGCGCTATCGAGCGGCGTGCCGTGGCCCATGCCGGCGATGTCGTAGCGCTCGATCACCGCGCGGCCCTCGCGGTTGCACCACACCTCATGCGGAAAGCCGTCCACCATCTCGGTATGGGTCGGCTTCGCACCGACGCCGTGCAATCCGCGCCACTGCTCCAGGATCGCCTCAGCATTGGAGGGGCTGACCGTCCTGTCCGCGCTGCCCTGCCAGATCGAGATCGTCGGCCAGGGCCCCTCATGATCGGACGCGCCGCGCACCAGCGCCTCCAGCCCCGCCACCTCCGCCAGGCCGTGGCCGCGCATGCGGTCGAAGGCCTCGGGCACGGACCCGGCCACGCCATGGGGCAGGCCGGCGATGATCGCCCCGCCGGCGAAGACCTCCGGATAGGTCGCCAGCATCACCGAGGCCATGGCGCCGCCCGCCGACAGCCCGGTGACGAAGATCCGGCGCCGGTCCAGGCCGTGGTCCAGCACCAGCCGCTCGATCATCTGCCGGATGGAGAGCGCCTCGCCCGCGCCGCGGCGCGTGTCCTCGGGCTGGAACCAGTTGAAGCAGAGGTTCGGGTTGTTGGCCCGCTGCTGCTCGGGAAAGAGCAGCGCGAAGCCCTGGCTCTCGGCCAGATGCGACCATCCGGAGTTGTTGTCGTAGCCGGCGGCATTCTGGGTGCAGCCATGCAGCACGACCACGAGCGGCGCATTCCGCGGCAGCGTCAATGGGATATGGGTCCAGGCGCGGAGCGCGCCGGGGTTGGAGCCGAAGCCCGTCATTTCCACGAGGTCGCCGGACGGTGTTTCGCCGGTGTCTCTCGCATGACGGAGGGCAGCCAGACGGGCGATGGTATCGGACAGAGGCCGCATGGGAAATCCTTACGTGCCGGGTTGGAAGGCTCCGGAACGTTCATAAACGCTCGGGAAACGCCGTCGTTGTGCGGTGCAGCATAACGATTTGGGGAGGTTCCGCACGAAATCCATCACCGCGTAGGTGAAAACATCGCCATGGGATCCCCGGCCAGCGACACCTGCCCGTGGTGCTCCAGCCGGAGGGCCGGGTCGCACCACACCTCGCCGCCGAGCGCGCGCCAGCGGGCACAGAACAAATAGTCCTCGCTGAGGTAGCGCCCCTCGCCGGGCGCGGCCTTCGGGTCGATTCCCGCTTCGAAGAAGGCATAGGTCGGCCCTTCCTCGGTCTGGTGCAGGGTTTCCGGGCGCGCTTCGGCCAGCTTCTCCAGCACGCTCCGGTGCATCAGGAGAAAGCCGGTGCCGATGGCCTCGGCCTCCACCGCGCCGGTCGTCGCGTCGCGGCGCACGGTCGCGCCCTGTCCCCCCGGAAAGGTCGCGACCCAATCCGAGCCGCCGAGCCGTTTGCTGCGGTAGAGCCCGCCGACCAGCGGCCGCCCATGCCCCAGCAGTCGCAGCACGGCATCCGCGCCGAAGCCGATGTCGCTGTCCAGGAAGAGCAGATGCGAGGCGGAGGATCGCAGGAAGATGGCCGCCAGCGTGTTCCGCCCGCGCGTGATCAGGCTCTCATTGGTCAGCGTCGCCACCGCGAAGGACAGGCCGAGCGCGAGGCAGGTCCGTTGCGTGTCCAGCAGCCCGCGCAGGGCGGCCGCCGTCACCATCCCGCCGTAGCAGGGCATGCCTACCATAAGGCCGCTGCTCTCGATCGAGGACCGGAAGACGGGCGCCGATTCGGCAATCCAGGGCGGCGCGGGGCGGTGTTCGAGCTGCAGCGGCATGCGTCGCAGCCTGTCATGCCGGCGGGAGTCGCTCTACCCCGCGCGGGCCGCCGCCGCCGGCCCGGGCCCGATCATCGCGAAGGGCGCCCAGAGCGCCGGATGCCCCTGGCCTGCGGACCGCATCAGCCCGATCTGCGCCTTGCGCAGCGCCTCGGCCGGCGCGTCGCCGCTCTTGATGTTCTGCAGCGTGAAGAAGGCGATGCGCGCCGCGGCCACGTCGTTCACGTACCAGTGCGTCACCAGCAGCCCGCGCGCGCCGCTGAAGAAGAAGGCGCGCGCCAGGGTCGAGAGGCTCTCGCCCGCCGCCGCGCCGCCGCCGGAATTGCAGGCCGAGAGCACGACGAGATCGGCATCGAGGTTGAGGTCCAGGATGGTCCCCGCCGTCAGCAGCGCCTGCGTCGCCGTCGGGCCGTTGCCGGCCGAGGCGATGATGGCCGGCTCCGTCAGGCAGGTCAGCTCGGCGGGGAGGACGCCGTGGGTGGCAAAATGCAGGATGCGGTAGTTGCGCAGATCGACCGCCCGCACGGAGGCGACGGTGAAGGCCTCGCCGGTGCGGTGGTCGGCTGCGGTCGCGCCCATCACCTGCTGCGCCGCCTGGAGCTCGATCGCGGCCGCCGGCAGGCGCGCGAGGCTGGAGAGTCCCTGGCCGCAGCTCGGCTCGGCCGGGAAGGAGCGGGCGGCGAAGGCCACCGGCACGGGTCGCGGGTCGCCGAAGCCGAACCAGGGCCGGGTCGCGACGGAATTGCCGGCCCGGCGCAGCGTGACGAGGCTCGCGGCGGCCGGCACATGCGTGACCGGCATCTTCTGGACCAGGAAGGCGACGTTCTCATGCCCCTGCGGCGCGGGCGGCGCTGCTGTCACCAGCAGGCCGTAGGGCAGGGAGAGCATCGGCCCCTCGGCCAGCGCGACCATGGACTTCGCACGGCCCATCGGTTCCGCGACGGCGGCGAACAGCGCCTGATGCAGGGCATAGGCGGCGCCCGCCTCGAAGGGCCGGCGCGAGGTGCCGGATTCCGTGCTCGCCCGGATCTTCGCGACGAGCGCCGCGACCTCGGCGGTATCGGCGCCGACGCGGCCCACGCTCAGGCTTCCGTCGAGCAGCACGAAGGTCCAGCCGCGCCGGTCGGGCGGTAGGGTGGTGGCGACCAGCGCCTCGCCCGGCGCCAGCGCGGCCAGCACGTTGGCAGCCGAGGCGACGGATTGCACGAGCTGGCTGTAGCCGGGCGCGGCCGACTGCGCGGCGGCATCGGCCTCGCCGGCGGCGCTCTCGGCCTCGTTGATCTGGGCGGTCAGCCCCGTCACGTCGCGACCGAGGGCGGCGGCCGCGTCGCGCTCGCGGTAGTGGGCGATGAGCGTGCGATCGGCCTCGTCCCGGCGGCGCAGGGCGTCGGCGACGGCCGGGTTGCGCGCGCCGGCGGCAAGGCGCGCGGCGGCGGTGGCGATCTGCGTCGTGGTCACGCCGCCCTGGCTGAGCTGCGCGGCCTCGAAGGCCTCCGCCAGGCCCTCGGGCGTGCCGAGGGCGATGAAGGCGTCCACGCAGGGCGCGATGCGGATCGGCGAGGTGCCCTCGCGCAGGTTGCGCAGCACGGCGGCGGCGTCGCGGCAGGGGCCCACGGCCGCGGCGGGCGAGAGGTTCGCCGCACGCAGCAGCAGTGTCTCCGCGAGGGGGCGCGAGCGTGGGATGCCGCGGGCGAAGCGGGTCGCGGAGCGGCCGAAATAGGCGGCGGCGGTGCTGAAGCGGCCGGCCCCCGCGGCGGCGGCGCCCTCGGTGCGGGCAATCCGGGCGGCAATCACGTCGGTACCGTTGGCGGTGCCGGTCGCGACGAGCGCCAGCCGCGCGGCCTCGGCCGCGGCGGTCTCGGCTTCGGCATAGCGGCCGGCGGCGCGCAGCACGGCGGCGGTGTTGCGGCGGGTCTCGATGAGGCCGATCAGCGCCCGGTTGACCAGCGGATCGAC
>JAQGHZ010000540.1 GCA_028291485.1 Rubritepida sp.
CGAGGCCGGGGATGCTGTCGACCTCGAGGAAGGGATCCTCGTTGCCATAGGCCGAGAGCAGGATCTCGCCGAGCTGCACCTGGCCGGTCTGCACGCCGCGCTTGATCTGGCCCATCGGCAGCAGCGCCGCGTTCGAGTGCAGCTGCACCGCGACGCCGGTCGCCTGCAGCTCGGTCAGGAACGCCTGGATGTTGCGCGTGTGGAAGTTGCCGTCCGGGTAGGCGGTGGCCATCTGCCAGCGCGTCTGGGCGCCGGCGAGGCTCGGCGCGAGCGGAGCGGCGGCAGCGGCCATGAGGGTGCGGCGGGTCACGGTCATGGGGCGGGCCTCTCCGGGATTCATTTGCGGCCGGATCATCGGCCGAGGCCCGACGCCGACGCAAGCCCGACGCTCCGTGTCTTATCCGCCGCTTGGCGGCGTTTGCCCGTGCGGCGAGCATTGCCGCACGGGGTTTGGCGTGAAGTCGCGCTAACCGGCCGTCGCCACGTAGAGCTTGAGCTCCTCCGTCTCCTGCTCCGCCTCCGCGATGCGCGCCTTCACGAGGTCACCGATCGAAACCATCCCGGCCAGCGCGCCGTTCTCGTCCAGCACCGGGAGGTGGCGGACGCGGCGGTCGGTCATCACCTGCAGCGCGTACTGCACCGTGCTGGTGGGCGTGACGGTGTGCAGCACACGCGTCATGAGCTGGCCCGCGGTCATCTGCATCACCGGTTCGCCCATGCCCGCCATGGCGCGGACGATGTCGCGCTCGCTGACGATGCCGAGGACGGTGCCGTCCGCCTCCAGGACGAGCACGGCACCGATGCGGTGCTGCGCCAGCGTCCGTGTGATGGAAGCCACGCAGTCGCCCGAGTGGACGGAAATAATATTGCTGCCTTTGCCACGCAGGATGTTCTGGATCACCATGAGTTCCTCCTTCATCCCCCGAGATTGCCTTGGAGTAAGGTTGCGCCCTTGCTCGCGTGGGTTGCAACGGAAAGCTTTGTTGCGCTGCAGTATTTTGCGACGCAGCATGACGGGCGGCGCAAGAGGTCCCTGTCGGGGGTCTCCGAGAGGCCGGCCCCTCAAGCGAGGCCTCAGCCTGTCGTCGTCCCGGTGAGCTGCGTGCGTACCAGATCCGCGAAGCGGCCGTTCATCGCGATCAACTCGGGAAAATTTCCACGCTCGACGATGCGGCCCAGGTCGAAGACCAGGATCTCGTCCGCGTCGCGCACCGTCGAGAGCCGGTGCGCGATGATGAAGGTCGTCCGCCCGGCCATCAGCGCGCGCAGCGCCTTGGCGACCTTCGCCTCCGTCGCCGCGTCCAGCGCTGACGTCGCCTCGTCGAGGATCAGCACCGGTGGGTCCTTCAGTAGTGCCCGCGCGATCGAGAGCCGCTGGCGCTGTCCGCCCGAGAGCGTCGCGCCGCGCTCGCCCACCATGGTGTCGTAGCCGTTGGGCTGACGGATGATGAAATCGTGCGCCTCGGCCATGCGGCAGGCGCGCTCGATCTCCTCCTGCGTGGCGCTCGCGCGGCCGACGAGCAGGTTGTCGCGGATGGAGCGGTTGAACAGCATGCTCTCCTGGAAGACCACGCCGATGTTGCGGCGCAGGCTCTCCAGCGTGATATCGCGCAGGTCCACGCCGTCCAGCGTGACGCGCCCCTCGATCGGATCCCAGAGCCGCTGCAGCAGTTGCATCGAGGTCGTCTTGCCGGCGCCCGTGGCGCCCACCAGCGCTAGGGTCTGCCCCGGATGGGCGATGAGTTCGATCCCGCTCAGGATTCGCCCGCTGTTGGGATAGGAGAAGCCCACGCCCTCGAACCGCACCTCGCCCACGGCGCGGCCGATATCCTTCGCGCCCGGCCGTTCCGGCACCGTACTCATCGTGTCCAGCACGTTGAAGTACTGCCGCAGCGACGGCGCCTGGAACAGCATGTGCGAGACGAAGCCGACCGCGCCCTCCATGCGCGAGACCAGCAGCGTCGCGAAGCCCATGAAGCTCACGATGTCGCCGACCGTGGCCTTGCCCTGCAGGTGCAGCAGCGTGCCCAGCATGAAGATGGCGATGACCGTGATCGTGCTGGAGGCGCGCGTCAGCACGTTCACCACGGCCCACCAGTTCAGCACGGGGAACTGGTGGTCCAGCACCTGGCGCATGATGTCGCCGAACATCTTCGCCTCGCTGTTGAGGCGGGTGAAGGACTGCACCACCACCACGTTGGACAGCGCATCCTGCGCCGAGCCCGCGAGCTGGGTGTGGAACTCCTCCACCTTCATCTGCGCCGTCTGCGTCTTGCGGATGACGAAGGCCGTGAGCCCGGTGAAGACGACCACCAGCCCGATCAGCAGCAGCCCGAGCCGCCAGTTCAGGATCATGGTGAGCGGCAGCAGCACCACCGCGCTCACCACCGTCATGAGGTGCTCGCGGAAGAAGGAGAGCCAGAGGCCGAAAAGGTTGTCGGTGCCGACCAGCATCACCTTCATCAGCCGGCCCGACTGCACGTCGCCATGGAACTCCAGCGGCAGTGCGAGCACGTGCTGGAAGTAGCGCGACATCATGACGAGGCGGTTGCGGTGCGCCATGCGGTCAGAGAGCAGCGAGACGGCGACATTGGCGCCGATGGCGGAGAGCCCCACCGTCGCCCAGATGGCGAGCAGCGTGTAGGCGGCGGCCCAGACGTCGTCGACCGCCATCCGGTCGGTCTTCGAGAGCAGGTCAATGACGCGGCCGAAGAGCACCGGCTCCAGGAACTGCAGCCCCGCCATGGCGATGGCCGAGGCGGTCAGGCCGAAGGCCACCCACTTGTCGTCCCGCAGCAGCGCCAGAACGCGCCAGTAGAGATGGAGAAACGCCATCGGCCTCTATCCTGAACGGCTTCGAACACTGCCTGTAGCGACCATGGGGCGACGCGCAAGCCTGTCCAGGGTTTCGGCTGTGTGAGGAACCGTCGCCGCTGGTGCGGGTTGCATGGCCTTCACGCTTGAACGCAGCGCGGTGCCGGTCCAATCTCCTTGACAAAGATATAATTTGGAGACGTTCAGATGCCCCTTTCGCGCCCTTCGCGCCGCGCCGTGCTTTCGGCGACTCTCGCTTCGCCTGTCCTCGGCACGCTGCCGGCGCGCGCGCAGGGCACCTGGTCGCCCTCCCGGCCCATCCGCCTCGTGGTCGGCTTCACGCCTGCCGGCACCACCGACATCGCCGCGCGACTCCTTGTCGAGCCGCTGTCGCAACGGCTGGGCCAGCAGGTCGTGATCGAAAACCGGCCGGGCGCGGGCGGCAATGTGGGCGCGGACGTGGTGGCGAAGGCCGACCCGGACGGGCTCACCATCCTGATGCAGACCATCAGCTCGGGCGCCATCAACTACCAGCTCTATGGCAGCCGCATGCCGTACAAGCCCGAGGACTTCGCCGGCATCAGCCTCGTCATCCGCGTGCCCAACGCCATCTTCGTGAACCCCGCCGTGCGCGTGAACACGCTGGAGGAGCTCGTGGCGCTGGCCAAGGCCAATCCGGGCAAGCTGAACATCGGCAGCAGCGGCGTCGGCACTTCGCTGCACATGACGGGCGAACTGCTGAAGCTCGCCGCCGGCATCGACCTCACCCACGTGCCCTTCCGCGGCGCCGGCCCCATGCTGCAGGAGATGATCGCCGGCCGCATCGAGGTCGGCGTGGACAACCTGCCGAGCGTCATCAACCACCTGCGCGACGGACGCCTGCGCCCGCTTGCCGTCACCACGGCCACGCGGAGCCCGCAGCTTCCTGACGTGCCGACCACGGCCGAGGCCGGCCAGCCCGGCGTCGAGGCCACGGCCTGGTTCGGCCTCGTCGGCCCGGCGCGCATGCCGCGCGCGGCGATCGACCGCATCAACCGCGAGGTCGAGGCCATCCTCACCGAGCCCGCCATGTGGGCGAAGTTCGCGGACCTCGGCGGCATGCGCGCCGACCTCGCCCCAGGCGGCGGCAGCACGCCGGAGAATTTCGATACCTTCATCCGCAACGAGATCGTCAAGTGGAGCGACGCCGTCCGCCGTTCCGGCGCGACGGTGGAGGGATCGTGATCGCTCCGCGCCGCGCGGTCCTTGCCGCGGGCCTTTTCGCGCCCGCCGTGCTGCACGCCCAGGGCGCATGGGCGCCGACGCGCCCGCTTCGCCTTGTCGTCCCCTTCCCGCCCGGTGGCACGACCGACATGGTCGGCCGCATGGTCGCCGAGCGGCTGGCGCCCAGGCTCGGCCAGCCGGTGGTGGTGGAGAACCGGCCCGGCGCCGGCGGCAACCTCGCAGGCGAGGTGGTGGCGAGGGCTGAGCCGGATGGCGGCACGCTGCTCTTCACCTCGATCGGAACCGGGGCGATCAACTACTCCGTCTACGGCGCGCGCATGCCGTGGAAGCCGGAGGACATGGCGGCAGTCGGCCTCGTGACGCGCATGCCCAACGTGCTGATGGTTGCGAACCGCATGCCGGTGCGGACGATGGCGCAGTTTCTGGACTTCGCGCGTGGGCGGCAAGGAGAGATCACTTATGGCACGGCCGGCATCGGCAGCAGCCCGCATGTCTGCATGGAGCTGCTGAGCCAGATCACCGGCATCCAGTTGGTGCACGTGCCGTTCCGCGGCTCGGGTCCGATGCTGACGGAGCTCATGGCCGAGCGGGTGGATTGCGGGATGGACAACATCCCCTCCGCGTTGCCCTTCATCCGCGACGGCCAGATCCGCGCGTTGGGGATGAGCGGCGCCTCGCGCGCCAGCGTGGTGCCGAACGTGCCGATCATCGCGGAGTCGATTCCAGGTTTCGAGGCGACGGCCTGGTTCGGCGTGCAGACCTCGGCGCGGGTGCCGCGCGCGGCGATCGAGCGGATCGGCGCCGAGATCGACGGCATCGCGCGCAACCCGGCCTTCCGGGCGCGGCTCGCGGAATTCGGCGCGGACGGGCCGGGCCTCACGCCGGAGGGCGGCAGCAGCCCGGCGGCCTTCGAGGCCTTTCTC
>JAQGHZ010000568.1 GCA_028291485.1 Rubritepida sp.
TCAGACCGAAGGCCTGCCGCAGCGGCTCGAGAGCGACCACCAGGATCGCCGTCGTGCAGTTCGGATTGGCGATGAGGCGGTGGTCGCCGATCGCGTCGGCGTTCACCTCCGGCACCACCAGGGGAACGTCGTTCTCCAGGCGGAAGGCGGAGGAATTGTCCACCACGGCCACGCCCTCGGCCGCCAGCGCGCGCGCATGGGCCTTGGCGAAGTCGCCCGAGACGGCGAGCAGCGCGAGGTCGAGATGACGGGCGGCCTCGAGGCTATAGGCCTCGATGGTGATCTCGCCGAAGGGCGTTTTCGTTTTCGTGCCGGCACTGCGCGTGGAGGCGAAGAGCCTGAGCTCCGTCACCGGAAAGCGCCGCTTCGCGAGCACCTCCACCAATTCCTTACCGACCGCGCCCGTGGCGCCGATCACGCCGACCCGCATGTGCAGGATCCCTTCAGGTTGGAAAACGGGGACGGATTTAGCGCGGAGCAGGCAGGAAGGCCAATGCCTTCAGGGCGCTCCGGTTATGCGGTGGCGGCTTAAACCGGCACCAGCCGCGTTAGCCGCGACGGGTTCATCTCCGCCAGCAGCACGCTGCCGTCCGGATGCAGCGCCAGCCCATGCGCGCCGTTCAGCACGGCCCGGGCCCGGGACATCAGCGCACCGTCGCGCGAGAAGATGGAGAGGCGCGGCACCTGGTCCGTCACCCACCAATTCCCCTCGGCGTCGGAGACCACGTCCATCGGCTTGTGAACGTCGGTGATCTCGCGGAGGAACATGCCATCGGAGGAGAAGATCTGCACCCGGCTGTTGTCGCGGTCGCACACGGCCACCTCGCCGGCCACGTTCATCCAGACCGCATGCGGCGTGCAGAACTGGCCCGGGCCACGGCCCGGCTCGCCCCAGCCGCCATCGGGCGTGCCGTCCGGCTTGAAGCGGTGCACGCGCGAGGCCGCGTAGCCGTCGCCCACGAAGGCCGTGCCATCGGGCGCGAAGCAGATGTCGCAGGGGCTGTTGAAGGGCTCGCCGGCCCTATGCCGCTGGCCGAGCGCGCCGAGCTTCAGCCCGTCGGCGGCGAAGCGGGTGATCTCATGCGCGTCGCGGTCCACGACATGCACGCTGCCGTCCGGCGCGGTGGCGAGCATGTGGCCGTCCATCACGCCCTCGCCCCAGAGGTCGAGACGCCTGCCGTCGGCGTCGAGCACGGCGACGGTCGGTGCCGGCGCGCCCTCGTAGGAATCGGCGCGCAGCAGCACGAAGATCCGGCCGGCCGCGTCCACCGCCACGTCGCTGACGCGGCCGGGTCCCGCCGGGACATCGCCCCAGGGCCGTTGGATGCGGTAGCGGCGCGCGCCGAGCGTGACGTGGAGGGGCATGGCGCGAGCTTGCCATGCGTCATGAAACACGGCCACCGTCGCGCGCATGATTCGACATCAACGCGCGCCCCATCAGCGAGGCAACGGCGCGGCCTCGCTGGAGGTGGCGGCGCAAGGGCTGGCGCGGCTGCACCAAGCGGCGCCGCTGCGCGTGCTCTTCCCGACGCCCGATCCGGGCCAGCCGCTGGAGGCGGTGCTGGTGAACGTCGCCGGCGGGCTGGCCGGCGGCGATGCGCTCGAAGCGCGGATCGCGCTGCGCGAGGGCGCGAAGGCGCTGGTGACGACCCCGGCCGCCGAGAAAATCTACCGCAGCCTCGGCGAGGACTCCCGCATCGGCGTGCGGATCGAAGTCGCGGAAGGTGCCGTGCTGGAATACCTGCCGCAGGAGGCCATCCTCTTCGACAGCGCGCGCCTCCGCCGCCGCATGGACGCGCAGGTGGCCCCGGGCGGGACGCTGCTGGCGGCGGAATCGGTCGTCCTCGGCCGCATCGCGCGCGGCGAGACCTGGAAGAGCGGCGCGCTCCACGATTCCTGGCGCCTGCACCAGGGCGGCCGCCTCCTCTGGGCCGATGCGCTGGCCCTGGACGCCGCGCGGCGCGACACCCCCTTCGGCCTCGACGGCGCGGATTCCCTCGGCATGATCCTGCTGCTGGCCGAGGGCGCCGCCCGCCATCGCGACCTGGCCCGCGAGCTGACGCAGGGCGCGGCCAGCCTCGTCCGCCCCGGGTTGCTGCTGCTGCGCTTCCTCGGCACGGCCGGCGGGGTGCGCGGCGCCATGGCCACGGCGATCGTGGAGATGCGCTCGGCCGCCCTGGGCCGGCCCAGGTCCTTGCCAAGACTGTGGACGTGCTGAGGCGCCCCGCGCCATGATGCTGCAATGCAACTCACCCCCCGCGAGAAAGACAAACTGCTCATCGCCATGGCGGCCCAGGTGGCGCGAAGGCGGCTCGAGCGCGGCGTGAAGCTGAACCATCCCGAAGCGATCGCGCTGATCAGCGACTTCGTGGTCGAGGGCGCGCGGGACGGGCGTTCCGTGGCGGATCTCATGGCGGCGGGCGGCGAGGTCATCCGGCGCGACCAGGTGATGGAGGGGATCGCCGAGATGATCCACGACATCCAGGTCGAGGCGACCTTTCCGGACGGCACCAAGCTCGTCACCGTCCACAACCCGATCCGATAGGGCGCGCAGATGATCCCCGGCGAAGTCATCTGCCCCGAGGGCGAGATCGAGTTGAACGCGGGCCAGCCCGTGACGGAGCTGGAGGTTGCCAATACCGGCGACCGGCCCATCCAGGTCGGCAGCCACTACCATTTCTTCGAGACCAACGCCGCACTCTCCTTCGACCGCGAGGCGGCGCGCGGAAAGCGCCTGGACATCGCGGCCGGGACGGCGGTGCGCTTCGAGCCCGGGCAGTCGCGTCAGGTGAAGCTGATCCCGCTGTTGGGGCTTCGCGTCGTGCACGGCTTCCGTGGGCTCGTGGAGGGCGAGGTTTGATGGCCCGCCTCTCCCGCTCCGCCTATGCCGGCATGTATGGCCCGACCGTGGGCGACAAGGTCCGTCTGGCCGACACCGAGCTGTTCATCGAGGTCGAGAAGGACCTCACCATCTACGGCGAGGAAGTAAAATTCGGCGGCGGCAAGGTGATCCGCGACGGCATGGGCCAATCGCAGCTCACGCGCGCCGAGGGCTCGGCCGACACCGTCATCACCAACGCGCTGATCCTCGACCACTGGGGCGTGGTGAAGGCCGACGTGGCCCTGCGCGACGGGCTGATCCACGCGATCGGCAAGGCCGGCAATCCGGACACGCAGCCCGGCGTGGACATCATCATCGGCCCGGGCACCGAGATCATCGCGGGGGAAGGAAAAATCCTGACCGCGGGCGGCATCGACCCGCACATCCACTTCATCTGCCCGCAGCAGATCGAGGAGGCACTGGCCGCCGGC
>JAQGHZ010000605.1 GCA_028291485.1 Rubritepida sp.
GCGCGCAGATGGGCGATCATCCTGCACGGTGGCGCCAAGGATATCCCGGCCGGCGAGGAGCAGGCGCATCGGGAGGGCTGCCTGCATGCGCTCGCGGTGGGCGTCGCTGTCCTGCGCGACGGCGGCAAGGCCCTGGATGCTGTCGAGGCTGTGGTCCGTGAGCTGGAGGCGGACCCGACCTTCAATGCCGGCAGGGGCTCGGTGCGGAACGAGGCCGGCGAGGTCGAGATGGACGCCGCGGTCATGGACGGGGCCACCCTGGATATCGGTGCGGTGGCGGCCATCCGCGGCGTGCGGCATCCTGTCTCCGTGGCCAGCCTGATGTTGCGCGAGAAGCCAATCCTGCTCGTCGCGGACGGCGCCGCGAAGTTTGCCCGTGCGCGTAGCGCGGAGCTCTGCGGCGAGGAGGAACTCGCCGCGGCTGCCGGAAAGCCAGGTGGGGACACAGTGGGCTGCGTTGCGCTCGACCTTTATGGCGATACGGCCGCCGCTACATCCACGGGTGGCCTGGACGGTGCCGCCGCGGGCCGCGTGGGGGATTCCGCGCTGCCGGGCTGTGGGCTCTATGCCGATAGCCGAACCGGCGCCGTGGTCCTGTCCGGCGAGGGTGAGAGCATCGCGCGCACGCTTCTGGCCGCCCAGGTGATGATGCGCCTGCATGACGGCGACCCTCAGACTGCGGTGGAATCTGCGATCGAGCGGATCGGGGAGGTGGGCGGCGAGGCAGGAGCCGTCGCGTTGGACCGGAGGGGCAGGTTTGGCTGGGCGCATAACAGCACCGGCTTCGCCGTCGCCTACCAGGCCAGTGACCTGGACCGGCCGCATGCGTTCCTGCGCGCAAGCCGGAGGCCCGTGCGCGCCTAACCGACACAAACGTTCCACGGGCAGCCTCATCGTCATCGGCGGTCATGAGGACAAGGAGGGCGACCGGGTCATCCTCCAGGAGGTGGCGCGCCGCCTCAATGGCGGCCGGCTGGTCGTCGCCACGTTGGCTTCTGACGACCCGGAAGGATACTTCGCGTCGTACCAGCGCGCCTTCAGCGGCATAGACGTCACGGACCTGGTCGAGCTCTACGTGCACGATCGGATCGAGGCGTCGGATCCCGATAAGCTCCGCGTCTTGGACGGCGTGGCTGGCGTGTTTTTCTCGGGCGGGGATCAACTGCGCATCAGCAGTCAGATCGGCGACACGCCGATGGAGCGGCGCCTTCGTGAGATTCACGAGAACGGGGGTGTTGTGGCAGGCACTTCCGCCGGTGCCTCCGCCATGAGTGACACCATGCTGGTGCGGGGATCCAGCGGCGAGTCCCTGCGGGTCGGGAACTTGCGCATGGCGCCAGGCTTGGGTCTGCTACGCGACGTCATCATCGACCAGCACTTTGCCGAGCGCGGACGCATTGGGCGACTGCTGGGTGCCATCGCCCTGAACCCTCGTGAGCTTGGCATCGGGATAGACGAGGACACGGCGGTCGTCATTGAAGGGCGGCGGCTGAAGGTGATCGGGGCGGGTGCGGTCTACGTCGCGGATGCTTCCGGAGTGACCCATTCCAATATCGCGGAGGCAGAGGGGGATCGGGCGCTGTCGATCTACGACGTTCGCCTGCACGTTCTTAGCACCGGCGACGCTTTCGACCTGGATGCTCGCCGGCCGGCCGGAGTCCACCCGACTGGCGATGGTGCCGGGGCTTGTCGTGGCGAAGAGTGATCGGATTCACCAGGTGGTCGTCGTCGGTGGTGGAGCAGGAGGTCTTGAGCTCGCGAGGCAGCTGGGAAATCGGTTTCGCCCCTCCATACATGTCCGGATCACGCTGGTGGAGCGCGCGCGGGCGCATATGTGGAAGCCGCTGTTGCATGAAGTCGCCGCCGGAAGCCTGGATCGTGGCGAGAATGAACTCGACACCTCGCACAGGCCCATTGGCACCATTTCACCTACCGCTTCGGCGAAATGAACGGACTCGAACGTTCGCTGTTCCTGTGAACGATTCGCGGGAGGCATTTGGATGGCGTGGACAGCGCAACATGCCGCCCGATCGGGCGTTCATAAGCGACAGATCGGAATCGTCAGCAACCGCGAGAGCGTCAGAAGAGAGACCGGCTCCATGTAGCGCGCCTTTTCACCGACGATTCTGGCAGAAGCGCCGAGACTCAGGGACCTCCTCCCGGCCAGCAAGCCGAGGACACTCCCGATGGGGCGACCGGCCGCAGGCTCGGCTCGCGGATCAGATGGCGGCCCCCCAAAAAAGGCCAGGAAACGAGATAGTGTGACCAGTCGGTGGAGTCACGGAACACCGACTGGCTGGCGGCCTCAGGGAGAGAGCATTGCCTACTCGCCGGCCAGGGCCGCCCCGTCACGAGGAGGCTCCCCTCCATCAGCGAACCGCCCGCGGCGATCGCAGCGCAGGCGAGCAATCCGACTTTGGCCGCGGCCTGAGGCAATGTGGCGGTTCGCGTGATGAGAGCAGCGGCCACGACCACAGCGAGGACCGCGACGGGCGCGAGGCCGCCCCGCGACGTCATCTCATTGCCCGGTCCAAACACGTAGAAGGGCAGCAGGCACAGGAGGACGGTAGCGGTGGTGGCGATCGAGTAGCGCACCAGAACGCTGGCGAGCCCGGCCCAACACAGCACCTCGACCATGAGCAGGAGCAGCCATCGGCTGAGGGCTTCCGGCGCCGGATGCTCGGTTAGAAGCAGGCCGTGCGGGACTCCTGCCGCGCCAGCCACGATGTAGAGGGCAATTGGAAAGGCGGAGAGCGCCGCCAGGATGTTCGCCGGTGCCACGCACGCGCCCAGGATCGAGCGCCATCCTCTGCTAGCCAGCGCCGCCAGGCCAAGAACGGCAGCGCCCGCCGCCGCAATGGGACTCCAGAACAGCGAACCTGCGATCGGCACTGCCGCCCAGAGACGGAACCCTGCAGTCGCGCCATGACGGACCACGAGAAGGGCCACCAGCCACGCGGGCAGTGCGTGATTGGGCACCCAGAGTGTGGCAGTCACGTGGCCGGTATATTGGAAGAGCCGGTCCCACCATTCACCACCGCGCCCCCAACTGGCGAACGGCCCGGCCCCGGCAGCCGTGTCGAGCCAAAGATTGGGCAGCAGATCCAATCCACCGAAAAGGAAAAAGGTAAAAGCCATGACTGCGAAGGCGCGTCCCGGCCTGGCCTGATCCAGGGCCCGCGCGAGCGTCCGCAGCAGCATCAGCACCAGGGCGAAACCCAGGCCTGCCCACGCCCAGAGCGCCACCTGCGCAGCGCCGAATCCCATGGCGCGGCCGATGAGCCCGGCTGGCAGAAAGAAGCCGAGCGGCGCCCGGAGGAGCCAGGTCCGGCTATGGCCGGCTTCCGCATAACCCACCGGCCAAGGGTCGAGCGACAGGTCGCGGAGCACCGCGTCCCGAATTTCCCAGTCCGCCGTGCTGTAGACCAGATGATGCGCGCCCGTCATGCCGGCCCAGGCCATCCCGAGCGCCAGGCAAAGACATGTGACCGGAAGCCGCTCAGGCCAGCCCCGGCCGGTGCGGGAAACCAGGAGGGCCGCCAGGCCCGCGATGGCGGTGGCGAGCCCGGGCCCGCTCTGCATCCAAGTCACGGCGAACAGCCAGCCCGGGGCCAGGAGGTAGACGAGGACGGCACCCGTCAGTCCGTCGGAACTTGCATGGCCCCAGCGGGCGTCCAGGTCCCGGCGGTTATAGCGCAGCGCCGTTGCTGGATGACTACTCGCGGGCTTGATGAACTCCGTGTTCACGCTGGCTCCCTCTCCGCGGGATTCGCTCGCACGTCGAGATCCGTCGCCAAGTGGTTCATCGGCAAGTCAGACATGCCGTTCATAACTTCTGACCGTCGCCCACGTTCGACCGTTTTGATGATCCAGGCGTCAGGGCCGGTGGCCGTGTTGACATGACCTCGAGGACAGGTCCGATGCGCTCGTGATCGGTGGCGGGTAACCCGCTTCCGAGATCTGGCTTTCGCTCTCGTTCGGTCGCCGCGAAGCGGGATATCGAGTGGTCGAGCAGATCTGACCAGGAAACGGCATGCGCGCGGGGCGAGGTTGGCGATCCGGGCGGCACGGCTAGCGGTCGAATGCTGAGCTCCAAGCAATTTGAATGATCCGAATTTCGCTAGGTGTGACTGCGCCATAGCGAAAGCTGTTCTACTCGCAGCATTTCGTTGGCCGGATTAGCCGGCGGGGCTCGGGCTCGTAGCACCCGGCTGATCGGGTAGGTAACGGAGCCCGACCATAGCGAAGCTTTCCGACGTGCAATCCATTCCTCAGCAAAGCCAGCCGGCACGACGCGCAACGCGGGTGGTGCCCAACAGGCTGCTCACCTGTGGATTGTCAAATACAGGAACGACGCTCCGTACCGGACCCCGGCACCCGACCCTCCGAATGTAGAACGCTGCTACTCGCTCAGTTCGGGACTAGGTCGACTTCAACGACACTCACCGACGTCGCCGGG
>JAQGHZ010000636.1 GCA_028291485.1 Rubritepida sp.
TGGTCCGCCAGCACCACAGCCATGCCGGCACTGCCCGTAAAGCCGGTCAGCCATGCAAGACGCTCGCCGGACGGCGGGACGTATTCGCCCAGATACTCATCGGAACGGGGCACCAGGAGGCCTTCTACCCCTGCCGCGGCAAGCACGGAGCGGAGGGCGGCGAGGCGGGCAGCGTGATCGGGCATGGGTGTCTCTGATCCGTCAAAAACGCAGCATTTCACAGTATGTCATGCAGTACACGCGCGTCTGAGTTATGGGCTTTGCGCAAGTTTTCCACAGTGCCATGTCCTAAATATCCACCGCCAGGGCAGATGGCTGCCCGCCAGACGGAACCCGTATCATGAACTCCCGCATCATCTCAGCCGAAGCCGCGCTGCTGATGCCCTTCGCTCCCCGCAACGACAAGGCCGACGAGATCGCCCGCCTGATCGCCGAGGCGCGCCGCGCCCGCGACGCGGCCCTCGCCGCCCGCATCAGCGGATTTTTCCGCGGCCTGCGCAATGCCCTCACCGCCATGCGCGCCCGCCGCGAGACGATCGAGCAGCTCCGCAGCCTGACCGACCGCGAGCTCGCGGACATCGGCATCTCGCGCAGCGGCATCGTCGCCGCGGCCGACGCCTCGCTCCCGAGCGCGGCCAACGACCGCGTCGAAATCCGGCGCGCCGCCTGACGTTCGGGACGGCCCTCCTCCCCTCGGGTCCGTCTCCTGCCCGGCCGAATTCCCCCCTCGGCCGGGCGCCCCTTTCCGGTCTGTCCTGCACCTGACGCATGACGGCCCCGGCGTCTCTTCCGCTTGTGCAACACGGGCCCCTCCGGTCTGATTTGTATATGCAAAGCAGCGCCGCCCCCCGCTCCGCCAAGTCGGTCCTCTGGATCGCCATCATCGCGGCGGCGGCGACCTCCAGCCTCGCCATGGGCATCCGCCAGACCTACGGCCTGCTCCTGCTTCCGCTGGCGACCGAGAACGGCATCGCCCCCTGGGCCTTCGGCCTCGCGGTCGCGCTGCACAACCTCGTCTGGGGCCTCGCCCAGCCGATCAGCGGCTCGATGGCGGACAAGTACGGCTCCGGCCGGGTCATGGCGGGCGGCGGCATCTTCTACCTGATCGGCTGCGGCCTGCCGGCCCTCTTCCCCTCCAATGCGACGGTGCTGATCGGCATCGGCTTCTTCTCCGGCCTCGGCGTCGCCTGCGCCGGCACGGGCTTGGCACTCGCCGCCGTCGGCCGCCTCGCCCCGCCCGAGAAGCGCGGCGAATTCATCGGCATCGCCAGCGCCGGCGGCAGCCTGGGCCAGGCGGCCATGGTGCCGCTGGTCTTCAACGCCATCGGCTGGGTCGGCGCGACCGGCGCCATGGCGACGCTCGCCGTCTCGGCGCTGCTCATCATCCCGATCGCCCGCAACATCGAGTGGAAGCCCGCCCCGCGCCTCGGCCCGCCGCCGGCAGGCATTCGCGGGCTGCCCGCCCTCGCCCGCTCCTCGCTGGCCGATCGCGACTTCGCGCTCCTCACCGGCGGGTTTTTCGCCTGCGGCTTTCAGCTCGCCTTCCTGACGACCCACCTGCCCTCGCACATCGCGCTCTGCGGATTGCCGGCCAATATCGGCATGACGGCGCTGATGATGGTGGGGCTGTTCAACATTCCCGGCTCCTGGCTCTGCGGCTGGCTCTCCTCGCGCATCCGGCCGGAAAACGGGCTCGGCTGGATCTATCTGATCCGCACCACCGCCATCGCCGTCTTCGCCTACACCACCCCCACCGAATGGGGCACGATCGTCTTCGCGGCGGTGATGGGCTTCGTCTGGCTGGGCTCGGTGCCGCTGACCTCGGCGGCCATCGCGCGGCGCTTCGGCGTGGCCAACCTCGGCGCGCTCTACGGCGTCTGCTTTTTCAGCCACCAGATCGGCGGTTTTCTGGGCGCGGGCTCCGGCGCGGTGCTGATGGAGACCGTGGGCAACTACAATTCCTTCTGGCCGGTGATGGTCGTGGTGGGCCTCCTGGCCAGCGTGCTGAACTGGATGACCCGCGCACCGGGCCAGGGTCCGCGCACCGCCGCGGCCTAAACGAAGGTAGGGGTTGCAAGCATGGCCCCACCCGCCCCAAATGATGGGCGAACAGTGGTTTTCGGGACTCACGCGCTCATGATCGACCCGTTTGGCCGCGACATCTCCTATCTCCGCGTCTCCGTCACGGATCGCTGCGACCTTCGCTGCGTCTATTGCATGGCGGAGGACATGACCTTCCTGCCGAAGGCCGAGGTGCTGAGCCTCGAGGAGCTGGACCGCCTCTGCGGCGCCTTCATCGACCTCGGCGTGCGGAAGATCCGCCTGACGGGCGGCGAACCGCTGGTGCGCCGGAACGTGATCTCGCTGGTGCGCAGCCTGGGTGCGCGGCTGGGTCACGGGCTGGACGAGCTGACCATGACCACCAACGGCACCCAGCTCATGCGCCACGCGGACGACCTTGCCGCCGCCGGCATCCGCCGCGTGAACGTTTCGATGGACACGCTGGACCCCGACACCTTCCGCGCCACCACCCGTTGGGGCGATCTGGACAAGGTGCTGGGTGGCATCTTTGCCGCCAAGGCCGCCGGCCTGCATGTGAAGATCAACGCCGTCGCGCTGCGCGGCGTTAACGAGGACGAGTTCGACCGCATGCTCGCCTGGTGCGGCGAGCACGGCTTCGACCTCTGCCTCATCGAGACCATGCCCCTCGGCGAGACCGGCGAGGACCGCACCGAGCAGTACCTGCCGCTCAGCACCGTCCGCGCGAAACTGAAGCAGCGCTGGACGCTGAACTCCACCGACTACGTCACCGGCGGCCCCGCCCGCTACTATGACGTGGCCGAGACCGGCACGCGCCTCGGCTTCATCACGCCGATGACCCATAACTTCTGCGAGAGCTGCAATCGCGTGCGGATCACCTGCACGGGCAAGCTCTACATGTGCCTCGGCCAGGACGACGAGGCCGACCTCCGCGCCCCATTGCGCGACGAGGAGATCGGCGACGAGGGCCTGCGCGCCACCATCCTCGAGGCCATCACGCGCAAGCCGAAGGGCCACGACTTCATCATCGACCGCCGCCACAAGGCGCCCGCGGTCGCGCGTCACATGAGCGTGACGGGGGGCTGATGCTGCAGGACCTCGCGAC
>JAQGHZ010000655.1 GCA_028291485.1 Rubritepida sp.
GGAAACGGCGACTTCACGATGCCGGAGACGTTGCGCCGCCAGGCCGTGTAGTTGAGGAAGAAGCCCGTCGGCACGAAGAGCACCGTCTCCATGGCGGCACGGTTGGCGGCCTCCACGGCGTGACGCTCGGTCGCCATGTCCGTGGCGTCGAACCAGGCGTCGACCTGCGTCTGCACCTCTTCGGACTTGGCCCAGCCGTTGATCGCGCCCTCGCCCGAGCCGTCGAGCGCCTTGTGGCCCGCCGGGCTCGCGCATTCCGCGCCGGCGACCCAGGTGTGGCTGATATGCCAGCCGCCGCTCTGGGGCTGCTGGCGGCTCGCGGTGCGTGTGGAATGCGCGCCCCAGTCCATGGCGAGGAAATCCACCTTGATGCCGAGCCGCTGCATCAGGTCCGCGGTGATCTCGGCCTGCGCCTTCACCACGGGCACGTCGGTCGCGGCGGGAAGGACGATCGTCTCGCCGGAATAACCAGCCGCGGCGAGCATGCGCTTCGCCGCGTCCATGTTGCGCGGCGCCAGCATCGGCTCGCTGCCCACCTCGGTGTAGAACGGAGTGCCCGGCGTGAAGAAGCTCGGCATGGGTTTGGACAGCGCGTCGTCGCCGCCGACCACGGCGCTCATGTAGTCCGCCTGGTTCACCACCGACTGGATCACGCGGCGCATCCGCACGTCGTTGAAGGGCGGGAAGAGCTGGTTGAACCGCAGGATCGCGACGTTGCCGAGCGGGTCCGCGATGTCGATCCGCACGTCGCGCGCCGAGCGCAGCGAGCTTGCGAGGTCGGGGATGGGCTGCTCCCACCAGTCGATCTCGCCGCGCCGGAGCGCCGCCGCGGCGGTGCTGGCATCGGGCATGGTGATCCACTCGATGCGGTCCACCAGCATACGCTTGCCGCCTGCGAGCCAGTCCGGCGCCTCATCGCGCGGGACATAGCCCGCGAAGCGCTCGAAGGCCGCGCTGGCGCCGGGGACCCATTCGTCGCGCTTGAAGACCATCGGGCCCGAGCCGACGTATTCCGTGATGCTGCGCGAGCGGTCGGTCTTCGCGATGCGCTCGGGCATGACGAAGAGCGTGTTGGTCGTCACCTTGCCGAAGGCCTGGAGCAGCTTCGGGAAGGGTCGGTTCAGCCGGAGGCGGAACTTGCGGTCGTCGATCACCTCGATGGCAGCGAGCACGATCTGGAGCCGCCGGCCCATCACGTCCTGCCCCATCCAGCGGTTGATGCTGGCGACCGCGTCCAGCGCGCGCACCGGCTCATTGTCGTGGAACTTCAGGCCCTGGCGTAGCGTGAAGGTCCAGGTCTTGCCGTCGTTCTCGACGACATGCCCCTCGCACATCTGCGGCTTCGGGACGAAGTCGGCGCCGATGCCGTAGAGCATGTCCCAGACCAGGAACGCGCCGTTGCGCACGACCTGGCGCGTGGTGATGATGGGATCCATCCCCGACAGGTCGGCCTGGGGCACGAAGCGGAAGGGCCGCGCGGCCTGGGCCAGCGCGAGGGAAGGGGCAGCGAGCAGCGCGGCGGCGCTGCCCAGCATCTGACGACGATTCATGATGGCAGTCCTTATGATCCTGGACCGGGTGCTGGCGTTGCACAAAGCTTATGAGGATGGGTTGGCAGCGGCAACCCGCGCGTTAGGCTGTCGCGGCATGAGCACAAATATCCGCCCCGACGTCACCCTCGCCTCCCGCCTCTTCGATGCCTTGAGGGAGAAGACCTTCGACGGCGTCGGCGTCACCCGCGAGGCCTATGGCCGCGGCGAGGAGATCGCCCATGCGCTGGTCCGCGCGGAGGCGGAGAAGCTCGGCCTCGAGATCAAGGTCGACTACGCGGGCAACATGTACATGACGCTGCCGGGCAGCGACCGCACGCTGTCGCAGATCATCCTCGGCAGCCACCTCGATTCCGTGCCGCAGGGCGGCAATTACGACGGCGCGGCGGGCGTGATCTGCGGCATGGCCGTGGTCGCCGGCATGAAGCAGGCCGGCTTCGCCCCGAAGCGCGACGTGACCGTGATGGCGATCCGCGCCGAGGAGGGCGGCGCCTGGTTCAACGGCTTCCCCGGCAGCCGCGGCGCGCTGGGCAGCTTTCCTCCCGCGAACCTCGCCATCCTGCGGCCCGATACCGGCCTCTCGCTGGAACACCACATGCGCGAACTGGGCTTCGATCCCGAGGCCCTTCGCACGGGAAAGAAGGTGCTCGGCCCCGAGAACGTCCACGCCTATCTGGAGCTGCACATCGAGCAGGGCCCGGTGCTGGATGCCGAGCAGATCCCGGTCGGCCTTGTCACCGCCCTGCCCGGCAACCGCCGCGTGCGCGTCGGCAAGGTGATCGGCGAGTGGAACCATTCCGGCGCCACGCCGCGCGCCTATCGCCACGATGCCGCGCTGGCGCTTGCCGAGTTCGCGCATCGGCTCGACCTCTTCTGGGGCGAGCTGGAGGCGCAGGGCGTGCCTTCGGTCGTCACCTTCTGCACGATCGCGACCACCGACCAGGCGGGCTTCGGCAAGGTGCCCGGCGAGATCGGCTTCAGCCTCGACGTCCGCGCGCCCGAGCCGGCGACGCTGGACCGCATCTATGCCGAGATCCACCGCCTCGTCGCCGAGATCGAGGCCTCGCGCGGGGTCAAGTTCGAGCTGAGCTCCGGCCAGGAATCCAAGCCGACCCCGATGGATGCGGGCATGCGCGAGGCGCTGCGGCAATCGGCCGAGGGCCTGGGCATCGGCTACAAGGTGATGCCCTCGGGCGGCGGGCATGACGCGGCCGCCTTCGCCCAGGCGGGCATTCCCTCGGCGATGGTCTTCGTGCGCAACCAGAACGGCAGCCACACGCCGCTGGAGGCCATGCGGATCGAGGATTTTGCGGAAGCCAGCACGGTCATCGCCGACTGGGCGATGAAGGCGTCGAGCTAACGCTTCTCCAGAAAGCCGGCGAAGGCGGCCAGCGTCGCCTCGCTGGCATGGTGCTCCAGGCCCTCGGCGTCGGACTCGGCCGTGGCGCGGTCCAGGCCGAGCGCCAGCAGGAAGCGCACCACCAGCTCGTGCCGCTCGCGCGACGCCGAGGCCATGGCCTGCCCCGCCTCGGTGAGGAAGATCCCGCGATAGGGCTTGGTGGCGACCAGCCCGTCGCGCTGCAGCCGCGTCACCGTCGCCGCCACCGTCGCCGGGGCCACGCCCATGCGCCGCGCGATCTCGACCGAGCGGGCCTCGCCCTCCTCGCGCAGCAGGTCGGCCACCAGCTCCACATAATCCTCGGCGACGGCCATGCGGTCGCCCTCGCGCTGGCGCGCGAAGCGGGCGGCGTGATCCTCGGCCGGCGGAAGGAGGCGCTGGGCGCGGGGGGACGCATGGCCATGGACTTAGAATAACCGGGATTGATAGTCACCATTGCAGATATTAGCTTAGGCTAAGTTTTGGAGCCCTGCATGGCCGAGTCCACCGCGCACAGCCTTCCAGCCCGAAGCCTGCCCGAGGTGCATCGCAGCGTCGCCGTCCCCAATGCGGGCGGTTTCCTGCGCAAGCTCTTCGCCTTCATGGGGCCAGGCTACCTGATCGCGGTCGGCTACATGGA
>JAQGHZ010000660.1 GCA_028291485.1 Rubritepida sp.
TCGCGATCGCGGCCGGGGTGGTGGTGCTCAACTTCATCGAGCCGGAGAGCATCGCGGCCATCTTCTATTCGAACTGGATCGCGCTGGAGTTCGGACTCGGCGTGGCGGTCCACCGGCTCACCCGCTCCGCCATCGCGGCGCGTGTGCCGCCGATGCTCGCGATGGCCGCGCTGGCGCTCGCGGCCGGTGCGCTGGTGCTGGCGGAAGTGGGCGGCGCGACCGACGGCACGGCGACACGGCTCCTCCTCCTCGGCCCTCCTTCGGCCGTCCTGGTCGCCGCGGCGGTGCTGCTGGAGCGAAGGCATGCGGTGCGGAGCCGTCTCGTCCTCCTGCTCGGGGACGCCAGCTACGCGATCTATCTGAGCCACGTCTTCACGGTGCAGATCCTGTACAAGCTGGCGCTGCCCCGGATCGGCCTCGACGCCACGGGGCTGCCCGCCGTCCTGGCCGCGATGCTGGCTTCGGCGGCGGTCGGGATCGCGCTTCACCTGTGGGTCGAGCGGCCGCTGCTGGCCCTCTTGAGGGGCCCTGCCCCTCAAACTGCCCGGCAGGGTGGACCAGTTCCTGCACCTTCGATCAATTAGGGGGTCCAGGGACCTCAACCGCCCGGCGCGCCCTGCGTGTTCACATAGAGCGAGTAGAGCGACTTGCTCGCCGTCATGAACAGCCGGTTCCGGTGCCGTCCGCCGAAGGCCAGGTTGGCGCAGCGTTCCGGCAGGCGGATATGGCCGATCGGCGCCGCGTCCTTGTTGAAGATGCGCACGCCGTCGAGCTCGGGCGTGCCCATGCCCCAGCCGCACCAGAGGTTGCCGTCGACATCCACGCGGAAGCCGTCCGGCGTCTCGCCGTCCTTGCACTGGATGAAGATGCGGTTGTTGGAGAGGCGGCCCGCCCCGTCCACGTCGAAGACGCGGATGACGCGCGGCGTGGCGGTGGCCTCGACCACGTAGAGCTTCGACTCGTCGGGCGAGAAGGCGAGCCCGTTCGGCCGCCCGATATCGCCGGTCGCGACCGTGACCTGCCCCGTCTGCCCGTCGATGCGGTAGATGTTGGTGGGCAGCTCCGGCTGGGCCATCTCGCCCTCGTAGAAGCCGAGGACGCCGAAGGGCGGATCGGTGAACCAGATGCTGCCGTCCGACTTCGCCACCACGTCGTTCGGGCTGTTGAGCCGCTTGCCGTCGAAACGGTCGGCGAGGACGGTGATGCTGCCGTCGAATTCGGTGCGCGTGACGCGGCGGGTCAGGTGCTCGCAGGTGACGAGACGGCCCTGGCGGTCGCGCGTGTTGCCGTTGGCGTTGTTGGAGGGGCCGCGGAACACGTCCACATGACCGGTCTCCTCGGACCAGCGGAGCATCCGGTTGTTCGGGATGTCCGACCAGATCAGGGCGCGATGGTCGCCGAACCAGGCGGGGCCCTCGCTCCAGCGTGCGCCGGTCCAGAGCTGCTCGACGGCCGCGAGCAGCAGGCGGTAGCGGTTGAAGGACGGATCGAGCACCTGCACGGCAGGATCGGGGTAGCGTTCCACGTTCTGGCTCCGGGCTGAGGACAGGAGAGCGGGCAGGGCGAGCACGGCCCCTGCGGCCGAAAGCAGGCCGCGGCGGTTGGTGTCCAACTGGGGTTCCCTCCGAGTTTTCTTGTCGGGCCGTTGATCGGCCGCGATCACGCTAACACGGCGATTTGCGAGCGCCAGCCCGAGGCTCATCGCCAGCACGCCTTGAGGGCGCGGGGGATGTACCGGCGGCCGGCGACGACGGTGAGGCATTTTTGCAGGGCGCGGAGGAAGACGAGACCGCGCTCCTTTCGCTGCCGCGTGACCGGCAACAGCGGCGGAATCGGCAGGGCGAAGAGCTTTTCGGACAAATCGGGATCGGCGACCAACCAGGGCGGGGCCGGCAGGGCGCGCTTGAGGTTGAGGCGACGGGCGAGGACGATGAGGCGCAGGCCGCGGAGGCGGATGGCGCGTCGGGTGGCGCGGCAGATCAGCCCTTCGAGGCGGCGGAGCGGGTGGTGCTTCGGCGCGACGGAGAGGGCGATGAGCAGGCGTTCCCAGAGCCCGGCATGGGTGAGGCGGCGGAAGTGGCGGGAGATGGTGCCGGGCTTGCCGTATTGCTCCGGCAGGTCGCGCCAGGGGCCGTCGATGGCGGCGACGCGGAAGATGGCGTCGAAGCGAGCGCGGTGGTCGCAGGGGCGGCCACGGGTCTCATCGGGGAGATGGGGGAGGAGGGCGGTCCATTCGGCATCGGAGAGAGGGGCGTGGGGGATGCGGAGGGGAGAGGCCATCTGTCCTATCTAGGAAAATTATCTGTAAAATGCAAGGAAAGAGCGAGCGGGAGGCGGTAGTGTCCCGGTTCGAATCGGCCCTCGCCGTCTGGTTCGTTGCAAGACCGATGGTGCAAGGGCCATCCCGATATGCCACCATCCGTGCACCGGGAGAGGGACGGGGCCGTGCCATGACAGCCAACGGATTTGCACTCCTCGCCACCATCATCCTGGTTTTCCCCATGCTCTACTTTCTCGTGGCGTCGCCGACCTTCCTGCTGAGGCCGCTGACCGACCCGATTGTCACCTGGCTGTTGCGTGGGCTCTTCAACGTCCATTTCCTGGCTGTGAGCGTGACTTGCGGCATGGCGGCGATGGCCTTCCTCATGGCCAGCCGACCGCTGGTCGCCATCGGTATCGGTGCCGTCGCGGCCCTCGCGATCGGCGCGCGGCGCTGGTTCCTGTCGAGGATGGACGCGGAGCTCGGTGTTCGGGACGCCGGCGATGTCACGGCGGTGCGCCGCCTGCGGCGCCTTCACTGGGCCGGCATGCTCTACAATGCGATCCAGTTCTTCGTGATCGTAGCCAGCATTTCCAAGGTTTTCCCCACAGGAGTTTGATCTCGGTATCGCGTGCCCTCGCTGGACTCATCAGGCCGCAGGGCGAGCGTGACGGAGGGCAGTGCCGCTCACCCGCCAATTTCAAACCGAGCACTGCCGGGGAGGGCGCCGCACGATGACCATCACGATCACCGCCTTTGAACGGTCACCCGATGGCGGCAAGGGGCTGGCGCGTGACACCCGCCTTCGCTGGGCGCTGGAGGAAGTGGGCCAACCCTACGAGGTTCGTCTTGTTTCGTTCGGGGCGATGAAGGAACCCGCGCATCTGGCGCTTCATCCCTTCGGGCAGATTCCGACCTACGAAGAAGGCGATCTCGCCCTGTTCGAGACGGGGGCGATCGTGTTCCATCTCGCGGAGCGCCATGCGGGCCTGTTGCCGGACGATGCGAAGGCCCGGGCGCGCGCGATCACATGGATCTTCGCCGCGCTCAGCACGGTGGAGCCGCCGATCCTGGAACTCGGAACCGCCAGGCTCCTGGAGGGCGACAAGTCTTGGTCCGCGCAACGCATGCCTCTCGTCGAGGATCGCGTCCGTCACCGGCTGGGCCAACTGTCCCGTCGCCTTGGCGATGCCGACTGGCTCGATGGCGCGTTCAGCGCGGGCGACCTGATGATGGTGTCGGTGCTGCTCAGGTTGAAAGCATCGGGTCTGCTGGACGGCTATCCGAATCTCTCCGCCTATGTGGCCCGCGGCGAAGCGCGGCCCGCCTACAAGCGTGCCTTCGACGCTCAATGGGCGGTCAACACCGGCAGCCGCCAACCGGCTGATTGAGGTCTGACCCAGCGACCGTCGCCACTGACCGCAGGGGTCCGGGGAGCCCGTGGCTCCCCGGCGGAGGGTCCGGGAGGCGGCTCCTCCCGGGTCTTCCCTCAGTCGGCTTTGGCCCCCGAAACGCGCACGACTTCCGTCCACCGCTCCATATCCTCGCGCATGAACTGCGCGAACTCGGCGCGGCTCGTCGGCGCAGGCTCCGCCCCGCCCTCCCGAATCCGCTGCGCGACCCCCGGCTCATTCAGCGCCGCCACAGTCAGCCGGTTCATCGCCTCCAGCACCGGCTCCGGCGTGCGGATGGGCGCCACGACGCCGAACCACGCCCGCACGTCGAAGCCCGGTGCCACCGTCTCGGCCAGCGTCGGCACGGCCGGCTCGCTCGGCCAGCGCTGCGGCGTCGTCACG
>JAQGHZ010000665.1 GCA_028291485.1 Rubritepida sp.
CGGTCACGCCCCAGGCGAGAACCCAGGTGAGGCCGATCGCCAGGCCGTTGGAATGGGAATCCCCGATGACCAGGATCTGCGTGCCGCGGTTGTTCTCGCTCAGCAGCGTCTGCCGGCCCTGCGCCATTGCCGGCGAGGCGAGCAGCGAGGATGATCCGGCCAACAGGATCCGTCGGCTCGTTTCTTTCATGAGCCGATGCTATTTTTTCGGATGCAACCCGACAAGGGTGTCCGGAGAACGGAATATCAGCGTTTGAGGCCGAGTTGGGTTTCGCGGTGCCAGATATAGAGTCCCGACGCCACGAGAATGAGAATTCCCGCGCCATCCCAGAGGTCCGGCGCCTCGGCCCAGATCACCGCGCCGAGAAACGTGGTCCAGACGATGCCGGAATACTCGAAGGGCGCCACCAGGGTGGGCTCGCCGGAGCGGTAGGCCTCGGTCATCAGCAGCTGGGCCAGCGCCGAGACCATGCCGATGCCCAGCAGCAGCGCCCATTGCATGCCGACGGGCCAGACCCAGCCGGGCAGGCTCGCGATCCCCGCCACGGCGGAGGAGCCGATGGCAAACCACAGCACGATCGAGACGCCGGATTCGCCCGCCTCGCCCATGCGGCGGATGGTGATCATGGCGAGCGCCCAGCTCAGTGAGGCGGCCAGCACCGCGAGGCTCGGCACCAGCGGCATGTCGCCGGTCCCCCAGGGCCGCACCATCAGCAGCACGCCGCCGAAGCCCACCGACACGGCAAGGCCGCGCCGCCAGCCCACGGTCTCGCCCAGCAACGGCACCGCCAGCACCGTCAGGAACAGCGGCATGGTGAAGCCGAGCGCGGTGACGGCGGCGAGCGGCATGGTGGCATAGCCGTAGAAGGCGCCGGCCATGCCGATCAGCCCGAAGACCATGCGCCAGACATGCCCGGCGGGATTGGTGCTGCGCAACTCGCCCCAACCGCCCGCCTGGCGCAGCAGGGGCAGCAGCACGGGGAAGGCGAAGAGGCTGCGGAACAGCACCAGCTGGGCCAATGGCACGGCGCCGTCCAGCGCCTTCACGCAGGCCGCCGCGGCTGCGAAGAGGATGGCCGCGCCCATGATGGCGAGAATGGCGCGCCCTCGACCGGCGCGCGGAATAGTTTGCAAGACTCGGCTCATGGACTGGCGTTGGCGACGAGGTTACGGTCTGGCCCGCATGAGCGCCAGACCACCCAAGGCCCCCCCCATCGCCCCCTATCCCGGCCTCGAGATCCGTTCCGACGAGGTCGTCTGGGGCGGCCGCTTCCCGGTGCAGCGGGTGCGCTTCACCTATGAACGCTTCGACGGCGCACGCTCGCCGGAGCTGACCTGGGAGCTGTGGCGCCGCGGAAACGGCGTGGCCATGCTGCCCTTCGACCCCTGGACGGACCGCGTGGCGCTGATCGAGCAGTTCCGGCTGCCGGTGCATGCGGCTGGCCTGCCGCCGATCCACACGGAATGCGTGGCCGGCCTGCTGGAGGCCGGCGAGGACCCCGAGGCCGCCGCCCGCCGCGAGACGCAGGAGGAGGCCGGCCTCGTGCCCGACCGCGTGGAGAAGATCGGGCAGTTCATGCTCATGCAGGGCGGCTGCGACGAGCTGATGTTCCTTCATTGCGGCCGCACGCGCCTGCCGGAGCCGGAGGCCGCCCTCACCCACGGGCTCGTGCACGAGGGCGAGGACATCCGCCTGCTCGTCATGCCGTCCGAGCGCGCCTTCGCGATGCTCGACGCCAACGAGATCCGCAACGCCACCTGCGCCCTCAGCCTCTTCTGGCTGCGCCAGAACCACGCGCGCCTGCGCGACGAATGGACCCGCGCCCCAAGGACACAAGAATGACCGAAGTCCTCTACCGAGCCGATTCCTATCTCCGCGACCTGACGGCGTGCGTCATCTCGGCCGATCCGGCCGGCGTCGTGCTCGACCGCACGATCTTCTATGCCCGCGCCGGCGGCCAGCCGGGCGATTCGGGCATCATGCACTGGGAAGGCGCCGATGCCGCGATCCTGGAGGCCGTGAAGGGCGAGGGCGACGCGATCCTGCACAAGCTCCCGGACGGCGCCGCCCTGCCGGAACCCGGCACCGAGGTCCGCGTCGCGCTCGACTGGCAGCGCCGCCACCGCCTCATGCGCATGCACAGCGCCATGCACCTGCTGTGCAGCCTGATCCCGGGCGCCGGCGTCACGGGCGGGCAGGTCGGCGCCGACAAGTCGCGGCTGGACTTCGATCTCGCCGAGCCGCCAACCAAGGAGTCGCTCACCGAGGGGCTGAACGCGCTGATCGCGGCCGACCACCCCATCTCCGACACCTGGATCAGCGAGGCGGAGCTCGACGCCAATCCGGGGCTGGTGCGCACGCTCTCGGTGCAGCCGCCGCGCGGCTCGGGGCAGATCCGGCTGGTGCGGATCGGCAGCCTGGAAGCCCCCGTGGACCTGCAGCCCTGCGGCGGGACGCATGTGAAGAGCACGGCCGAGATCGGCCGCGTGGAAGTGACCAAGATGGAAAACAAAGGGCGGCAGAACCGCCGCATCAGCATCGTGCTCGTGGAGGGCTAGTTCATGGAAGACCTCGTTTCGACGGAATGGCTGGCGGCCGAGCTCGGCAAGCCCGACCTCATCGTCTTCGACACCACCAAGTACCTGCCCAACGAGCCCTTCGACGGGAAGACCAGGTTCGCCGAGGCGCATATCCCCGGCGCGCGCTTCTACGACATCGACGAGGTGGCCGACCCCGATGCCGCCCTGCCCCACATGATCCCGAGCGCCGCGCGCTTCGAGAAGCTGATGGGCCTGCTCGGCGTCTCCAACCGCAGCCGGATCGTCTTCTACGACCAGAAGGGGCTGCAATCCTCCGCCCGCGGCTGGTGGCTGATGCGGCTCTTCGGGCACAAGAACGCCGCCGTGCTCGACGGCGGCCTGCCCAAATGGATGAGGGAGGACCGCGCCGTGCAGTCCGGCGGGGAGGAGCCCGTGACCTTCACCGCCTATGTCGCGGATTTCGTCGCAAGCCGGGTGCTCGGCATCGGCGACGTGAAGCGCATCCTCGGCACGGGCGAGCGGCTGATCCTCGACGCGCGGGCGGCCGGTCGCTTCAAGGGCACCGCCCCCGAGCCGCGCCCCGGTCTCCCCTCCGGCCACATGCCGGGCGCGGAAAACATCCCCTTCAACGAACTCTTCGCGGCCGACGGCACCATGCTGCCGGAGGAGGCGCTGAGGGCCCGCTTCGCCATCGCCGGCGCCGACGGATCGCGCCCGCTGGTGACGAGCTGCGGCACCGGCGTCACCGCCTGCATCCTCACCCTGGGCGCCCTGCGCGCCGGACTGCCCGAACCCGCCGTCTATGACGGCTCCTGGACCGAATGGGCGAGCCGCCCCGAAACCCCGAAGGTTACCTCGTAATGCCCAACGATCATGACTCCGGCGACCACAGCAGCGCCGACAGCAAGAAGCTCGGCTTCGCCACCCGCATGGGCCATGTCGGCCGCGCGGGCGTGAAGACCCACGGCTTCGTCAATCCGGGGGTGCATCGCGGCTCCACCGTGCTCTACCCGGACGCCGAGGCCCGTCGCGACGCCGGCGCCAAGCGCTTCGATCGCTACATGACCTACGGCACGCAGGGCGGCCCCACGCATTACGCGCTGGAGGACGTGGTCGCCGACATCGAGGGCGGCACGCATTGCATCATCGTCAGCACCGGCCTCGCCGCCGTGACCGTGCCGCTGACCGCCTTCCTCAAGAACGGCGACCACTGCCTGATTCCCGATAGCTGCTACGGCCCCGCGCGCAACTTCGCGAGCACGCTCATGGCGGATTGGGGGATCGAGACCACCTTCTACGACCCGTGCGTGGACGAGGCCGGCATGGCCGCGCTCATCCGACCCAACACCAAGGTCGTCTATCTGGAGAGCCCCGGCTCCCACACCTTCGAGATCCAGGACGTTCCCGCCCTCGCCCGCGCGGCGCATGCCCGCGGCTGCAAGGTGCTGATGGACAACACCTGGGGCATCCACAACTTCCAGCCCTTCGAGCATGGCGTGGACGTCTCGATCCAGGCGCTGACCAAGTATGTCGGCGGCCATTCCGACATTCTGCTCGGCAGCATCACCACCCATACCGAGGAGGATTACCGCACCGTCCGCGCGGCCTCCTCGACGATGGGCCACTACGCCTCGCCCGACGATTGCTGGCTGGCGCTGCGCGGCGTGCGCACCATGGCGATGCGCCTCAAGACGCAGGAGGCGGCCAGCCTCGAGGTCGCGTCCTGGCTGGAGAAGCAGCCGCAGGTGAAGCGCGTGCTGCATCCGGCGCTGCCGTCCCATCCGCAGCATGCGCTCTACAAGCGCGACTTCACCGGCGGTTGCAGCCTGTTCGGCGTGATCCTCGATCCGCGCTACGAGCAGGGCGACATGTTCCGCTTCGTGAACGCGCTGCAGCTCTACGGCATCGGCGCGAGCTGGGGCGGCTTCGAGAGCCTGGCGCTGCCCACCTCGGGCTTTATCACGCGCACCGCGGGCTCGGAAGATCTCGGCGGCCCCATGCTGCGCGTCCATATCGGCCTCGAAGACGTGAACGACTTGATTGCCGACCTCGCCCAAGGCCTTCGCGTGCTAAACTGATCGGGGATGGGCCAAAGCCCCTCATCTGACATCAACGGGAGAAGCCGCATGAAGGCCCAGAGCGTCCTTGAGACCATCGGCAATACGCCGCACATCCGCCTCGCCCGCCTCTTCCCGTCAGCTGAGGTGTGGGTGAAGTCGGAGCGGTCAAATCCCGTCGGCTCCATC
>JAQGHZ010000669.1 GCA_028291485.1 Rubritepida sp.
CTCGCCTTCGAGCGTGCGACCGGCACCGAACTGCTGCACGTCCCCTTCAACGGCGCGGCGCAGGTGCGAAACGCCATCCTGGGCCGCACGGTGCAGCTCGCCGCCATGAACATGGGCGAGGGCATCAACGACTTCCGCAACGGCCTGCTGCGCCCGCTCGGCCAGATGAGCGACACCCGCTGGTCCAATGCCACCGACGTGCCGACCTTCCGGGAACAGGGCATCGACGTGGTGGACGGCTCGCTGCGCGGCATCGCGGCGCCGGCGGGCACGCCGGGTCCCATTCTCCAGCGCTATGCCGACGTGGTGAAGGAGGTGATGGCCCATCCGGAATTCATCGCCTCGGCCACGCAGCAGCAGCTGCCGCTGCGCTTCCTGGACCCGGAGCAGTTCAAGACCGAGCTGCTGGCGATGCGCGAGCGGTTCCAGCGGATGTGGAATCGGCATCCCTGGCGGGAGTAGCCTGAGGCGAGGGGGGTGGCTTTGCTGCGCCCCCCTTTGCGCGCCCCCTTTGCGAGAGGAGCGGATGCTGAGAGGCTGACGGCCATCGGGTCGGGAGACACGCCATTCTCAGGATCGTCCGCCTTGCCCTGCTGGGTGCCGCCCTTGCGGGCCAGGCGATAGCCCAGGGATTCCCGGCGCGCCCGGTCACCATGGTCGTTGGCTTCGCGCCGGGTGGCCCGGCCGACGTCATCGCCCGCCTGATCGCCCCGAGCCTCGCCGCCGATCTCGGCCAGCCCGTGGTGGTCGAGAATGCCGGCGGCGCCGGAGGCTCGCTGGGGCAGGGGCGCGTCGCCGCCGCCCGGCCCGACGGATACACCATCCTCTTCGGCAGCCTCGCCCAGGCGACCATCCCGACCCTTCTCGGCCAGCTCAGCTTCGATCCGCTGGCGCTGGAGGCGATCGGCATGGTGAACGAGGTGCCGATGGCCATCATCGCGCGCCCCGGCTTCCCCGCCGCGAACCTCGGGGAGCTGGTGGCCGCCATCCGCCGGCAGGGGCAGGGCCTGAATCTCGGCAATGCCGGTATCGGCTCTACGAGCCATCTGTGCAGCCTGCTGCTGGTCGCCTCGGCCGGCACGCCGCTGACGCTCGTGCCCTATCGCGGCAACGCGCTCGTCATGAACGACCTGATGGCGGGCAATCTCGACCTGGGCTGCGACCAGACGACGAACAATGCCGAGCACATCCGCGCCGGCAGCGTCCGCGCCTATGCGATCACCACCCCCGCCCGTGCGCCCGCGCTGCCGGAGGTCCCGACCACCGCCGAGGCCGGCCTGCCGGAGATGCGCATGTCGGGCTGGAACATGCTCTTCGCCAATGCCGGGACGCCGGCCCCGGTGGTGGAGCGCCTGAACCGCGCGCTGCTGGCCGCCCTGCGCGACGAGAACGTGCTGCGGCGGATGGTCGAGCTCGGCAGCCTGGCCGCGAGCGGCGAGCGGACCACTCCGGCCGGCGCCCAGGCCTTCTGGCGGGCCGAGATCGCCCGCTGGCGGCCGCTGATCGAGGCCGCGGCGCAGCGCGCGGACTGACGGATAGCCACCGGAGGGGCAGGCGCGTCAGGTCTGCGCGCCGCCGTTCACCTGCAGCATCTGGCCGTTGACGTAGGCGCCGCCCTCGCCGACCAGCATGCGAACCACCGCGGCCACCTCGGCCGGCGTGCCCATGCGGCCCGACGGGACCTTCACGACATAGCCATGGCGATCCGTCTTCACCCCGGGCTGATCGTCATCCGCCGCGATCGGCCCGGGAGAGATGGCGTTCACCGTGATGCCCTTCGCCGCGAATTCCTTCGCGAGTGCCTTGGTCAGGCCCCAGGCGCCGTGCTTGGCCACCGAAACCGGCGCCCGGCCGGAATATCCCTGCATCGCGTTCATCCCGGTGAAGTTCACGATGCGGCCCCAGCCCTGGCCGATCATGCCCGGCAGCACGGCCTGCGACAGCCAGACGGCAGCCTCCAGGTCCACCGTCATCACGCGGGCCCAGTCCTCGGGCCCGATCTCCAGGAAGGGCTTTTCCGGCCGCAGCGCGGCGTTGTTCACCAGCACGTCGATGGTCCCGAAGGCGGCCAGCGCCTCGGCGGCGATGCGGAGGCATTCGTCCCGCGACCCCACGTCGCCCATCGCCACCAGCGCCCGCACCCCGAAGCCGCGCGCCTCGGCGGCCACCGCTTCGGCCGCGGGGCGATTGGCGGAGCCGTTGATGACGACGTCGAAGCCGTCCTGGGCCAGCGCGACGGTGGCCGCACGGCCGATATTGCGTCCGGCGCCCGTGATCAGCGCGGCCTTGCGGGGGGTCGAGGTCATGTCCTGGCTCTTTGGTGGTGATCGACATGTCCTACCACCGGCCGGGGAGTCGCGGCATCCCGCCGCCCCGTCTCACCCGCCAACCCGTCTCACCGCCGGGCGGGTCCCATCTCGCTGAGCTCCAGGTTCTGCTGCGCGAGATCGGCCGCCATGGTGTCCGGCGCCAGCTCGATGGCGCGGCGCCAGTCGGTCTGCGCCCCGCCCACGTCGCCGCGCAGCTGGCGCAGGATCCCCCGTTCGAGCAGGCCCTCGGCGTTGTCGGGCGCGAGCACCAGCGCGCGTTCCACGGCCTGGACGGCCTGGTCCACCCGGTCGAGCCGGCGCAGCGCGGCGGCGCGTAGCACCCAGGCCTCGGCGCGCTCCGGTTCGAGGGCCAGCGCCGCGTCCAGATCCTCGAGGGCGTCGTTGAAGCGGCGCAGCGAGGCGAGGATCACGGAGCGGTCCACCAGGAGCTCGGTGTCCTGCGGGGCGAGGGTGAGCGCGATGGTGGCGGCGCCGTAGGCGCGGTTCGCGTCGCCGGCGATCATCCAGGCCTGGGCCGCCTGGCCGAAGACCTGCGAACGGGCGACGTTGCCGGCGCGCGAGCCGTTGCCCAGCCGCTCGAGCCGTTCGGCGGCGCGCTCGGCCTCGCCGAGCCCGATCATGGCGAGCGCGATGCAGTGGCGCGCCCCGTCGTCGCCGCCCGTGGCGTCCCAGGCCTGGGCGAAGCGCATAGCCTCGTCCGGATCGGTGCGCAGCAGGGTGAGGCAGCGGTCGTAATCGGGCCCGTCGGCGATGCGGGGCATCTCCGGGGGCAAGGGCAGGATGTCGGGCAAAGCCTCGGGCGCGGCTCCCCCGACGGCCGACTCCGGCGATGCGGAGGAGCCGGTGCGATACCAGGCGCCGCCGCCTCCCGCGGCGACGGCGAGGATCAGCCCCAGTCCGAGGAAAATGGGAAGGCGGTTGCGCACGCGGCCGACTCTACAGCACTTCGCCTCCGGCTGGAATCGGACATGGGCCGGGAGGGGGGGTCTGAGGCAGCGCGAGCTCGGCCATGGGGGGTCCGTCAGGAAGGGGGACGACCGGAAGATCGTGGAAGGCACGACCGGAGGATCGTCGAGAGGCACGACCGGGGGGATCGCGATCGCAAGGGAAAACATTCGCGATCAGAAGGGAATAGAGGTAAACGCTCGCACGGCGCATGACCGGCCTGCCCCGGAAGCGGGGCAGGGGCGCGGACGTGCGCGGGGCCATACTGGCGGGCCGCGGCACAAGGCCTTACGAACAATGGCATGAACGGCCTGAAGCCCATACTGGCCCGCCTCGCCGCGGGGGAACGCCTGGCGGAAAGCGAGGCCGAGGCGGCCTTCGGCATCATCATGGCGGGCGAGGCCACGCCGGCACAGATCGCCGGCATGCTCATGGCGATGCGCGTGCGCGGCGAGACAGTGGCCGAGATGACCGGCGCGGTCCGCGCCATGCGCGCGCGGATGATCGCCGTCGAGGTGCCGGAGGACGCGATCGACATCGTGGGCACCGGCGGCGATTCCTCGGGCAGCCTCAACATCTCGACCACGACGGCGATGGTGGTGGCCGGCGCCGGCGTGCCGGTGGCCAAGCACGGCAATCGCGCGCTGTCCTCTAAATCGGGCGCGGGGGATGTGATGGCGGCGCTGGGCATCAATCTCGACGTGCCGCTGGAGAAATTGCCTCACGTGCTGCGCGAGGCCGGGATGGTCTTCCTCCTGGCCCCCCGCCACCACGCGGCGCTGCGCCATGCGGGCGGCGCGCGGGTCGAGCTCGGCACGCGGACCATCTTCAACCTGCTGGGGCCGCTGGCGAATCCGGGCCGGGTGAAGCGCCAGATGACCGGCGCCTTCTCGGCCGACTGGCTCCAGCCCATGGCCGAGGCGCTGGGCCGGCTGGGCACCGAGCGCGCATGGGTGGTCCACGGCCAGGGCATGGACGAGCTGGCGATCTCCGGCCCGACCGAGGTGGTGGAACTGGCCGAGGGCCGCACCCGCCGCTTCCAGGTGACGCCCGAGGAGGCCGGCCTGCCGCTGCACCCGATCGAGGCCATCCGCGGCGGCACGCCGGAGGAGAACGCCGCGGCGCTGGTCGAGCTGCTGGAGGGCGCGACGGGCGGCTACCGCGACATGGTCCGGCTCAACGCCGCCGCATCCCTGCTCGTCGCCGGGCGCGTGGCAACGCTGCGCGAGGGCTCTGCGTTGGCAGCTGAGAGCATTGACAGCGGCCGGGCTCTGGATGTTCTAAACCGACTGCGTCGTGTGACCTTCGAGGCCTGACCCCCATGAATATCGATGTCCTGCCCGAGATGTCCGATACGCTTGCGAAGATTCTTCGCGACAAGCAGGCCGAGGTGGCGGCTGGCGCCTCGGCCGTCTCCATCGCCGAGATGGAGAAGCGCGCCCTCGACCAGGACAAGCCGCGCCCCTTCATGGACGTGCTGTGCCGTGCCCTGGCGGAGGGCCGCACCGGGCTGATCGCCGAGATCAAGCGCGCCTCGCCCTCGGGCGGCCTCATCCGCGATCCCTTCGAGCCGGCCGCGCTGGCCGAGGCCTATGAGAGCGCGGGGGCTTCCTGCCTTTCGGTGCTGACCGATGCCAAGTGGTTCCAGGGCCAGCCGGAGCATCTGAAGGCCGCGCGCGCCGCCTGCTCGCTGCCGGTGCTGCGCAAGGACTTCATGATCCACCCCTGGCAGATCTTCGAAGCGCGGGCGATGGGCGCGGATGCCATCCTGCTCATCATGTCCGCGCTATCGGACGCCAAGGCGCAGGAGCTGGAGGAGGTCGCCCGCAGCCTCGACATGGCCGTGCTGGCCGAGGTGCATGATGCCCGCGAGATGGAGCGCGCGCTCGGCCTGCAGACGCGGCTGATCGGCGTGAACAACCGCAACCTCAAGACGCTCGAGACCGACCTCTCGATCAGCGAGGCGCTGGTGCCGCTGGTGCCCGCCGACCGCATCCCGGTGGCCGAGAGCGGCCTGCGCAATCCGGGCGATGTCGAGCGCATGGCCAGGGTGGGCGCGCGTTGCATCCTGGTGGGCGAGTATCTGATGCGGCAGCCCGACGTCGCCGCGGCGACGCGCGCGCTTCTCGGGACGTGAGGCCCGCCGCGGCACCCGTCCAGGATCCACCCGCGACTGCGGCCGGCGCCGCCTGCTCCGCCTCCCGGCGTCTGAGGGCACGATAAATGTCCTCGCTCACGCATTTCGACGAGGCCGGCCGCGCCGCCATGGTGGACGTGGCGGGCAAGGCGGAGACCGAGCGCCTCGCGGTCGCACGCGCCCGTGTGGTGATGCAGCCAGCGACGCTGGCACTGATCGCGGAAGGCAAGGCGGGGAAGGGCGACGTGTTCGGCGTCGCGCGGATCGCCGGCATCATGGCGGCCAAGCGCACCTCCGACCTCATTCCGCTTTGCCACCCGCTGATGCTGACCAAGGTCTCGGTGGACCTCACTGTGGTCGAGCCCGATGTCGTGGAGATCGAGGCGCAAGTCCGCGTCACCGGCCGCACGGGCGTCGAGATGGAGGCGCTGACGGCCGTCAGTGTCGCGGCGCTGACCGTCTACGACATGGTGAAGGCGGTGGATCGCGGGATGCGCATCGAGGATGTGCGGCTGGTGCTCAAGGAAGGCGGCAAGTCGGGCCGCTTCGAGGCCGGCAATTTCGAGGCTGGGGCGTGATCTCCGTCGACGAGGCGCGCGACCGCATCCTGGTCTCGCTCGGGGCGACCGGGCCCGAGACGGTGCCGCTCGCGGCCGGCTGGAACCGCGTGCTGGCGCGGCCCGTCGCGGCGCGGCTGACGCAGCCGCCAGCCGATGTTTCCGCCATGGATGGCTATGCCGTGCGCGCGGCCGATGCCACCGAGGGCGCGACGCTGCGGCTCTCCGGCGCGGCGCCGGCCGGAAAGCCCTTTGCCGGGACAGTCGGCGCGGGCGAGGCGGTGCGCATCTTCACGGGCGGCTTCGTGCCCGAGGGCGCCGACGCCATCCTCCTCCAGGAGGACGCCACGGCGGCCGAGGGCAGCGTCCGCGTCAACGAGGCGGTCACACTCGGGCGTCACATCCGCCGCCGCGGGCTGGATTTCGCCGAGGGCGCCGAGCTGCTGCCCGCCGGGCGTCGCCTCACCGCGCGCGACATCGGCCTCGCGGCCGCCGGCAACCATCCCTGGCTCACCGTGCACCGGCGCCCGCGCATCGGCATCCTCGCGACCGGCGACGAGATCGCGCTGCCGGGCGAGCAGCTGCCTTCCGGCGGCATCGTCAGCTCCAACGCCCATGCGTTGGCCGCCCTGGTCGCCTCGGGCGGCGGCGAGGCGAGCATCCTGCCCATCGCGCCCGACGATCCCGCGGAGATCGCGGCGCTGGCCGGCAGCGGCGGCTTCGACCTGCTGGTGACGACCGGCGGGGCCAGCGTCGGCGAGCACGACCTGGTGCAGAAGGCGCTCGGCCAATCAACGACCCCTGGGGGCTTCGTGCTCGACTTCTGGCAGATCGCCATGCGCCCCGGAAAGCCGCTGATCTGGGGAAAGCTCGGCGCCGTGCCGGTACTGGGGCTGCCGGGCAACCCGGTCTCCGCGCTGGTCTGCGCGGTGATCTTCCTGCTGCCGGCCCTGGCGCGGCTCCAGGGCCTCAGCGATACCGCCACCCCCACGATCCGTGCCCTGGCCGGCGTGGACCTGCCGGCGAACGACAAGCGCGCCGACCATCTGCGCGCGAAGCTCGTGCCGGGCGAGGGCGGCGAGTGGATCGCCACCCCCGCTTCCCGCCAGGACAGCTCGATGCTGGCGGTGCTGGCCGGCGCCGATGC
>JAQGHZ010000683.1 GCA_028291485.1 Rubritepida sp.
GAGGGTTTGGGAGGCAGCGCCTCCCAAGACTCAAGCGGCGGCGAAGCTCTCCGCGAGCGACGTGAACATCGGCAGCCCGTCCGTCCCGCCGACCAGCGGGTCCACGCAGTTCTCCGGATGCGGCATCAGCCCCATCACGCGCAGGTTAGGCGAGAGGATGCCGGCGATGGCGTTGAGGCTGCCGTTCGGGTTCTCGCCCTCGTAGCGCAGGGCGACGAGGTTCTCGCCTTCGAGGCGCTTCAGCGTCTCGGCATCGCAGAAGTAGTTGCCGTCGCCATGGGCCATGGTGGCGCCGAAGACCTGGCCGCGCTGGAAGTGGTGAGTGAAGGCGGTGTCGGCGCGCTCGACCCGCATCTGGCAGGTCATCGCCAGGAAGCGCAGCGAGGCGTTCTGCAGCAACGCGCCCGGGAGGAGGCCCGCTTCGGTCAGCATCTGGAAGCCGTTGCACACGCCGAGCACGTGCCCGCCGCGCTCCGCATGGGCGCGGATCGCCGCCATGATGGGCGACTGCGCGGCCATGGCGCCGCAGCGCAGGTAGTCGCCGTAGGAGAAGCCGCCGGGCAGCACCACGAGGTCGGTGCCATCAGGGAGCTCGGTGTCGCGGTGCCAGAGCACGGTCGGCTTGTGGCCGGTCGTGCGCTCGAGGGCGATGGCGATGTCGCGCTCGCGGTTGGTTCCGGGGAAGACGACGATGGAGGCCTTCATGGGGTCATGTCCTCACGACTGCTGGGGCGGACGGGGAAGAGGTGGCGCCAGGTGGCGCCGGGCAGGCGTTCGTGCTCGATGCGGCGCCATTCGAGGGGCTCCCAGGCGACAGGCTTCTTCGCCAGCGCGGTGAGGGCGAGGCCCATCATCATCAGCACGGGCGCCAGCAGCATCGAGCCGAAGAAGAGCGTCAGCGCCGGCATTCCGCGCAGCCAGCGGCGCGGCAGCAGGAAGGCCAGCAGGATCGCGAGCGGCAGGGCGAAGATCGCCATCGCCCCATAGACGGCCGAGAAGATGCCGGCCGGCAGGACGATCAGCACGAGCAGGCCCCAGAGCACCGCCATCGCGCATCACCCTCGCCAGACCCGGAGCCAGTGCAGCCCGCCGAGCAGCACCGTGGTGCCGATGGCGGCGATGGCGGCGGCGGTGACCCAGCGGTCCACCTGCGCGCGCTGGCGGGCGATCCAGCCGAGGCGGGGGGTGGGCTTCGTCGCGACGGTGAACCGCTGCTCGCGCCAGCGCATCGCCATGAAGATCACGACGGTGAGCACCAGCATGAGGAAGACGGAGGCCTTCACCATGGCGGGAAGAGCCAGCCGAAGGGGTCGGTCAGCCCCTGGATGAGCAGGCTGATCGGCCAGAACAGCCCGCCGAGGAAGGCCTTCGACAAATAGAAGAAGACCTGTGTGACGGGGTGCTCCGGCTCCAGCCCCGGGCCGAACAGCAGCCAGGCGATCGTCGTCAGCATGCGCCAGGCCGTGAAGACGGCCGTGACGGCGATAAAATAGCGGAGCGAGGTCTCGCGCGTGGTCACACGATCTCCACGGTGAAGCTTTCGATGACGGTGTTGGCGAGCAGCTTGCGCGCCATCTCCTCGCCGGTGGCCTTGGCCTTGGCGGCGTCGGTCTCGGCGGTCTCGACGATCATGACCTTGCCGGTGCGGACCTCGCCCACGCCGGAAAAGCCGAGGCCGCCGAGCGCGCGCTCGATGGCCTTGCCCTGGGGGTCGAGCACGCCGGCCTTGGGGAAGACGGTTACCTTCAGTTTGGTCATGCGATCCCTCGCGAAGCTCGTGTCGTCACTACTGCATCTGCTCCGGACCCTTGACGTCCCGGATGCCGGCTTCCGGCAGGATGCCGAGGCGGCGCGCCACCTCCTGGTAGCCCTCCTCGACCTTGCCGAGGTCGCGGCGGAAGCGGTCCTTGTCCATCTTCTCGCCGGTCTTGCTGTCCCAGAGGCGGCAATTGTCCGGGCTGATCTCGTCGGCCAGGACGATGCGCATCTCTTCGTTCTCGTAGAGCCGGCCGAACTCCAGCTTGAAGTCCACCAGCGTGATGCCGACGCCCAGCAGCAGGCCGGTGAGGAAGTCGTTCACCCGCAGCGCCAGCTGCACCATGTCGTCCAGGTCGTGCGTGGCGGCCCAGCCGAAGGCGGTGATGTGCTCCTCGCTCACCAGCGGGTCCTGCAGGGCGTCGTTCTTGTAGTAGTACTCGATGATGGAGCGCGGCAGGCGCGTGCCCTCGGCGATGCCCAGCCGCGTGGCCATCGAGCCGGCGGCCACGTTGCGCACCACGACCTCGAGCGGGATGATCTCCACCTCGCGCACGAGCTGCTCGCGCATGTTGAGGCGGCGGATGAAGTGGGTCGGGATGCCGATCTCGCCCAGCCGCACCATCAGGTATTCGCTGATGCGGTTGTTGAGCACACCCTTGCCGGTGATGATGCCCTTCTTCTGCGCGTTGAAAGCCGTTGCGTCATCCTTGAAGTATTGGACGATGGTGCCTGGCTCGGGGCCTTCGAACAGGATTTTGGCCTTGCCCTCGTAGATCTGGCGGCGGCGAGCCATGGTTTTGGTCCTTCAGGTCGGTAATCGGGCATATAGCAGGCTTGCCCATGCGTGCCACGCGCATCAGGGCAGCGCCACTCCCTAGGGCAGTTTGAGTGCCGCGAAGGGCGTGCGGTCGGGCGGGCCGGCCGCGAAGCGCCATTCGCGGCGCCCCTCGCGGCCCAACGCGAGCAGCGAGGAACATATGGTGCCGAAACCGCCCCGCGGCGGAACATTCAGCGCCTCGCCCACCGCGCCCGTCGAATCGGCGAGCAGCGCGGGCCAGGTGCCCCAGTCCGGCGGCCCGGAATCCGGTGACGCCGGCGGCGGCGCGGCGCGGAAGCGCGGCAGGTGGCGCGCGGTGCGCGGGCTCGTGAGGTCGTTGGGCGGATGGGCGGTCACCATGGAGACGCCCTCGGGCAGCGCCTCCACCTGCGGTGCGTCGCTCCCGAGGCCCGCGACGAACCAGGCGGTCTGCGCATCGGCGATCACGAGGTTGAAGGTGCGGTAGAGGCCGGCATCCAGCCGCGAGATCGCTTCCGCCGCCTCGGAGGCCGTGGCCGATCCGAGCGCCAGCAGCGGCAGTTCGCCGCGGGACCGCTTGCCGGGCGCGGGGCCGAGGCTGCCCGGCCGGTTGAGCACCGCGGCGACGACGCCGGAGCGGTTCAGCGCCATCCAGGTTCCGCCCGCGGTGGCGTCGCGGCCGCCCAAGATGCCCGGCCAGAATTCGGCCGGCGGGTCCCAGCGACGGTCGAGCCTCTCGTCGCGATTCGCGGCCAGGAGAAGGGGCCAGGCGGCATTGGGGCGGCGCGACAGGATCACGGTGCACATGCACCACCCATAAGACGGAAGATGCCCCGGCGATATCGTCGGGGCACCGGAATACTTGCGGGGATCAGCGGGCTACGAGGTGCGGCCGAAGCCGCCTGGGACTACCAGCGGCGGTAGCCGTAGGGCCGGCCATAGGGCCGGCCATAGCCCCAGTAGGGGCGCGGCGCGTAGTAGCGCGGCGGGCCTACAATCACCGGGGGCGGCACGTAGACCGGCACCGGCGGCACGTACAGGCGCGGCGGCGGCGCGTAATAGGCCGGCGGCGCGTAATAAGCCGGCGGCGGGGGCGCATAATAGGCCGGCGTGTCCATCCACTGGGCCTGGGCGGCGCCAGCGCCGGCGCCGAGGGCGGCGAGGCTGGCGATCATCACGTTCCGGAACATCCGCATTGGATTGTCCTCCTTCACTCTCGTTCTACTAAATGTAGCACCGCGTTGGTGGCGGAAGCATGGCAATTTGTCGCGTCAGCCGCGCCCACCGTGATGTCCGCCACCACCACCACCCCGGCCGCCGCCGCCGCCCCCACCGCCGGGATGGCCTCCACCGCGGTAACCGCCACCGCCGCCGCTCCAGAGGCCGGGACTGCCTCCACCGCGGTAACCGCCACCGCCGCCACTCCAGCCGCCGCGATATCCGCCGCCGCCGTTCCAGCCGTAGCGCACCGGCGGCGCGTAGTACCTGGCGGCAGGCGCGTAATAGCGTGGCCCGCCATAGCCGTAGCCGTAGGCGGTTGTGCCGTAACCGTATCCATAGGCGGGCGCGCCATAGCCGCCGACATATCCGCCGCCAGCATAGACAGGGGCAGCATAGCCCGGGCCGTAATACGGTGCGCAGCCGATCAGCGACATCGTCAGGCCAAGTACCGCCAGGGCACGAAACCTGCGCATGGCATGTTCCTCCGTCCGCGGCGCCTTCATGTCAGGTCGGGGGTGCCTGACCCAGGGGTGTCGCAGGAATGTTCAACGTCGGAAGCGAAGCGGGGTTTGGACTTGCCTCTTCCCCGAGGCTTCCTTCGTTGTTCCTTATATGGGGAGGCCGGCATGGCCGAACCATGGCGAGATTGCGCCGGAATAAAATGTCTTCTCCGCTTCCGCCTCAGCAGGGGCTAGCGCGGGCAGGGGGGCGACGATCGGCTCGTCCCGAGCATTGCTGATCCAGGCGGAGACGGTCTGGGCAGTTTGGCGGCGACCTCCGCCGGGCGCGACGACCCATGTTGTCGGAGGCCATCTGCTCGGTTGCTTGTCGCGGATCATCTCCGCCACCTGCCGAAGATGCGAATTTTTGCCGATCCCGTCAGAAGCCGCCTGGTGGAATCCACATCTTCGGCGCCGGCCCGCGCAGCGCGGCCTGCAGCATCGTGTCCAGCGTCGAGAGGAAGCGCGAGCGATCGGCCTGGGTCATGGCCGCCGGCCCGCCGGTGCGGTCGCCGGTCGAGCGCAGGTGCTCAGCCACCGCACGGCCGGCCAGTGCGCCGCCGATATTGTCGGTGGTCCAGGGCCGCCCCTTGGAGTTCAGCGCGGCCGCGCCCTTCTCCAGGCAGCGCGCGGCCAGCGGGATGTCCTGCGTCACGCAGACGTCGCGCGCGGTGACGCGCTCGGCGATCCAGTCGTCGGCGACGTCGGCACCTTCGGTCACGATCACGCGGTGCAGCAGCGGATGCTCCGGGATGCGGAGGCCGCGCGCGCCGTTGGAGACGACGTGCACCGCGACGCCCAGCCGCAGCGCGACCTTGTAGGCCTCGTCGCGCACGGGGCAGGCATCTGCGTCGATGTAGAGCTCGGTCAGGGTTGGGGCTCCTTTACCGGTGCCGTTTGCTCCGGCAACGGCATGGGGATCAAGCGACGGCTGCAGGACCGGCCGAGCGGCGGGTCGCTGCCGATGCGATTCGGGGTCGACCCGGGCGTGGAGCGGCAGCACCCCGCCAGCTACCTGGCGGAGCGCGGCTTCCCCGTCCGGTCGGACGACGTGGTGGACGCCGGGCTCAGCCGAAGACGCGCGCGAAGATCGTGTCCACGTGGCGGAAGTCGACCTGCGGGTCCATTGCCTTGTCGAGCGCGGCGCCGCCCATCACGGCGGCGACGTCGGGCTGCACCAGCAGGTTCTCGCGGAAGCGCTGCGCGTCCGGCTTGCCGAGCTTGAGCCAGGTGGCCATCGCGGCCTGCTGCACGGCGGCATAGGCGGCCTCGCGCGACATCCCCGCCTGGGTCAGCGCGAGAAGCACCTTCTGGGAGTGCACGACGCCGCCGAGGCCTTCGAGATTCTCGTCCATCCGCTCGGGATAGACCGTCAGCTTCTCCATCATCCCCGCGAGGCGCATGAGCGCGAAGTCGAGTGCGATGGTGGCATCGGGGGCGATCACGCGCTCCACGCTGGAATGGCTGATGTCGCGCTCGTGCCAGAGGGTGATGTTCTCCAGCGCCGGCATCACGTAGCCGCGCACCAGCCGGGCGAGGCCGGTCAGGTTCTCCGACAGCACCGGATTGCGCTTATGGGGCATCGCGGAGCTGCCCTTCTGGCCCTTGTGGAAGAACTCCTCGGCCTCGCGGACCTCGCTGCGCTGCAGGTGGCGGACCTCGGTGGCCAGCCGCTCCACCGCGCCGGCGACGACGGCGAGCGTGGCGAAGAAGGCTGCATGCCGGTCGCGCGGGATGACCTGGGTGGAGACCGGCTCGACCGCGAGGCCCAGCTTCGCCGCGACGTGCTCCTCGACGCGGGGATCGACCGAGGCGAAGGTGCCGATGGGCCCGGAGAGGGCGCAGGTCGCGACCTCGGCGCGGGCGGCGACCAGCCGCTGCCGGTTGCGGGCGAATTCCGCATAATGATTGGCGAGCTTCAGGCCGAAGGTGGTCGGCTCGGCGTGAATGCCGTGGCTGCGGCCGATCGTGGGCGTGAACTTGTGCTCGATCGCACGCATTCTCAACGCGTTCATGACGGCTTCGACATCCGCGATGAGCAAATCTGCCGCGCGTGTCATCTGGACGGCGAGGCATGTGTCGAGCACATCGCTGCTCGTCAGGCCCTGGTGCATGTAGCGCGCATCCTCGCCGATGCCCTCGCCGAGCCAGGTGAGGAAGGCGATGACGTCGTGCCGGGTGACGGACTCGATCTCGTCGATGCGCTGGACGTCGGCGGCGCCCATGGTGGCCACTTTCGGTCCCCCACCCACCCGGATCGCCGCGGCCGCGGAGGCAGGGATAGTGCCGAGCTCGGCCATCTTCTCGGCGGCCAGCGCCTCGATCTCGAACCAGATGCGGTAGCGGGATTCGGGCGACCAGATCTCGGCCATCGCGGGGCGGGAGTAACGGGGAACCATCGCAGCCTCTCTCGGATCTCGGCGGGTCATGTCGCGCGGAAGGGGGCGCTGAGCAAGCGGGCTTGGCCCGGCGGCCCATTTCTGTCATTTCTGCAATGATTTCGACCAACGCTCATGTTACGAATTTTAAATGTGAAGGATGCCGCCATGCCGGACTGGCTCGTACCCCTTTTCCAGGTTCTGCTGATCGACATCGTGCTCGCCGGCGACAATGCGATTGTCGTCGGCATGGCAGCCGCCGGCCTGCCGGCCGAGCAGCGACGCACCGCCATCCTCTGGGGCATCGGCGCGGCGACGGTGATGCGCATCGGCTTCGCGATGATCACGACCCAGCTGCTCGCGATCGTGGGCATCACCCTGGCCGGCGGCGTGCTGCTGCTCTGGGTGTGCTGGAAGATGTACCGCGAGTTGCGCGAGAGCGGCGGGCACGCGCACGAGGTCGACGCCCACGGGGCGGAAATCGGTGCCGACGCCCCGCGCAAGACGCTGCCGCAGGCCATCGGCCAGATCCTCATCGCCGACATTTCCATGAGCCTGGACAACGTGTTGGCGGTGGCCGGCGCGGCGAAGGACCATCTGGAGGTGCTCGTCGTCGGCCTCGCCATCTCGGTGGTGCTGATGGGCCTGGCGGCGACGCTGATCGCCAACCTGCTGAGCAGGCAACGCTGGATCGCCTGGGTGGGTCTCGTCATCATCCTCTACGTGGCGGCCGACATGATCTGGTCGGGCACGCACGAGGTGGCGGACCGGGTGCCGGAATCCTACGGCTTCCTGCTGCTGCCGCTGGGCTATCTGGCGCTGCCCGGCGTCTTCCCTGCCTGGCTCTGGGCAGGGGTGACGGTGCTGCAGGTCACGGTCATCACGGTGGTCGTGGTGGCGACGGCGGATGCGGTGATCCGCGCGCTGCGGCGGCGGTAATGTTATATTGCCGTAACATTACCAAGCTGTAAAGACAGGGTGGGCGGTGGAGTCTAGTTTCCGCCGCCACACCCTGGGGGAAGCTTGAAAGACATGACTGTCGCCACATTCATCGCGAGCTGGAACTGGGTGACGCTCACCGAAATTCTCGGCGTCAACCTCATCCTGTCCGGCGACAACGCCGTGCTGATCGCCCTTGCCGCCGCCGGGCTTCCGGCCGCGCAGCGTGGCAAGGCCATCATGTTCGGCATGGTGCTGGCGGTTTTCCTGCGCATCATCCTCAGCCTCGGCGCGGTCTACCTGCTGGCCATCCCGGGCATCATGCTCGCCGGCGGCCTGGTCCTGCTCTGGATCGCCTATACCTTCTTCAAGGAGATCCGCGCCAAGGATAAGGACATGGCGGACGGCCGGATCGACAACGCGCCGAAGACCATGGCGGTCGCGCTGCGCCAGATCGTGATCGCCGACGTGTCCATGAGCCTCGACAACGTGCTGGCCGTGGCGGGTGCTGCGCGCGGCAACATGGAGATGTTGATCATCGGCCTGGTCATCTCGATCCTGCTGATGGGCATCGCGGCCACGCTGATCGCCAAGCTGCTCGAGAAGTTCCCGGTCATCGCCTATATCGGCGTTGCGCTGATCGTCTATATCGGCGTGGAGATGATCTATCACGACATACAGCACTTCACCGCCCACGCCGCCGAGGCTCCCATCGGCATGATGGCGCCCGTCAACATGACGCTTGGCAACATGACGCCTGGCAACATGGCGCCGCTCACCTGATGCGGCGTCTCGCGCTGCTGGGCCTGGGCCTACTCGGCCTGGGGGCCTGCGCGATGGACACGCCGGCGCCGGTGGCGATCCCGCCGGCGCCGATTCCCATGGCCTCCGCGCCGGAACTGCTGGCGCAGCGGCTGCCCTCCCAGGCGGCGAGCTTCCAGAAGGGCGCGACGGTGCCGTTGCGGCAGCCGCTTCCCGGCGTCGAGGTGGCCTATGCCACGCCGGGCCGCACGGCCGCGGGCTTCGTGCAGGTGCTGCGGCCGCCGGGCGACGTCGCCGCGCTGCCCGACGGGACCGAAACCCCGACCGTGCAGAGCGAGTACCAGCGCTCCATCGCCGAGGCCGCACGCGGCGCAGGGCAGCACCGCCGGCTGACGGTCATCCGCGAGATGAACCAGCCGGAGGACAATCCGCTGTTCCGCTGCGCGGAGCTCGAGGGCACCTACGGCCGCCAGCCGGTGCAGAGCATGATCTGCGTGGGCGCGGCCGGCGGACAGCTTCTGCGCGTGCGGGTCTCGATGCCCCGGCGCGACCCGCCGCTCGCGGATTCGCGCGCCTTCCTGCGCGAGATCGTGGCGGCCCTCAGGGTTGTTCCCTGATCTGCTTCGCAGGGGGCCTCACCCCTTCGCAGGGGCCCTGATCCGCTCGTAGACCGGCTTCAGCAAAAACGGGCTGAGGAAGAGCGGGAACTGGAAGAGCACGAAGGTCAGGATGATGTGCGGGTCGGCCGTGGCGGGGATCACGGCCAGGTAGAGCGCCATGTTGCGGTTGCCCGCCATCAGCCCCGCCGAGAGCGCCACGCGCCGGCCGAAGCCCGCGAAGGCCAGGGCGGTCATGGCGTTCATCGCCAGGGCACCGGCGAAGGCGATGGCGATGCCGGTCAGCACCAGGGCCGGGGCCGCGACGAGTTGCGCGAGCACGCCGTCCATCACGCCGAAACCGTAGAGCACCACCAGCAGAACCACGGCGCCGTCCACCGCGCGGCCCCAGCGGTCGAGCCGGGCCGGGCCCATCCAGCGGCGCAGCACGATCGAGATCAGCAGCGGCAGGCCGACCAGCAGCGCCAGCCGCAGCATCAGGCCCGTGACGGAGATGGCGAGGTCGATGCCCAGCAGCCCCAGCGCCAGCGGCGGCGCGGTGAAGGGCAGGATCAGCGTGGACAGCATGGCGACGACGAAGGCGATCTCGCCGTCCAGCCCGACCAGCCGCGCGAAGGCGGGCGAGGAGGTCGCCGCGCAGCCCGTCGCGACGATGACGAGGCCCGCCGCGAAGGGATGCGTGATGCCCAGACTCCAGAGCAGGGCCCAGAGGATCAGCGGGCTCGCGACCAGCAGCCAGGCCAGCAGCGCCGCGACCAGCAGGGGCCGGCGCAGATAGGCGATGACCTGCGCGGGATCGACGCGCAGCAGCACCAGCACCATCAGCAGGAAGACGATCGGGGTGATGGCGCCGCGCGCGGCCGAGGCCAGCGGCGGCACGAAGAGCCCCAGGAAGATCGCGCCCGCCAGCAGCCCGGCACCGCGCCAGGCCGACCATTCGAGCAAACGACGCATC
>JAQGHZ010000362.1 GCA_028291485.1 Rubritepida sp.
CAAAAAATTGACGGACAACAATGGCCACAAGTCCCTTCAGAAAACGTTTGGGAGCACCGACTTCGTCAACGTGAGCGAGGAGAACAAAGTGCGGATCCAGGTGAAGGCGATCTAAGCCGCCTTCGCCGGGGACCTGATCGGTCAGGCCGCGTTCCGACCCAGGCCGAAGCCTTTGGCGAGGCTGGACAGGTCGCTCAGCGCGACCGGGTAGTTCGCCACAGCCGGCCAGCAGCACCGCCGCGCTCATCGCAGAAAGCAATTTTCTAATCGCAGATGTCGCTTGGCTTCCCTGCGCCGCAGAGCGAATGCTCACCCACGCGCAGCACTTCGCGCGGCCTCGCTGAACCGCGGGGCTCGGGCTCGTAGCACCCGGCTGATCGGGTGCCGAACGGAGCCCGACCATGGCGAAGCTTTCCGATACCCAGTCCCTCATTCTCAGCCAGGCGAGCCGGCACGAGGCGTTACTCGCGACGGCACCTGCGAACCTCCCTGCCGCCGCGCGCCAGGCGGTGTTCCGCAGCATGCTCAAGAACCTGCTGCTGGCGGAGGTGCCGGCACCGGCCGAGCACCGCGACCTCGGCTGGCGGCAGGACGAGGGGGGCGAGTGGATTGCCCTGCGCATTACGAGCGACGGCCTGCGCGCGATCGGGGTGGAGGCTGAGGAGCCGACCACGGAGCCGCGCGAGCTGACCGACGCCGAGGTCGAGCACGAGCTGAACCTGCAGCAGGAGGCGCTGGACGCAGAGAACGAGGCGGAGGTGGCGCTGGGCGAGGAGAGCCCCGTCGCCGCTGTCACCGAGCCCCGCACGAACCTGCGCGAGGCGGCGGCGGCGATCGTGGCGGCCTGGGAAGCGCAGGACGGCCTGGAGGCAGCTCTGGCCGTCCTGAAGGCGGCGCTGGGCTACCGAGCCCCGGTCCACGTCCCTGGCGCCCCTCGCAAGCCGCGTGAGGGCACCAAGCAAGAGGCGGTGCTGACCCTGCTGCGGCGTGAGGAGGGCGCGACCATCGCGCAGGTGATGGAGGCGACGGGCTGGGCGCAGCACACGGTGCGGGGCTTCTTCGCCGGGCTCAAGAAGAAGGGCCACACGGTCGAGGTGCTGGAGCGCGTGAAGCAGGTGAGCGCCGGCAAGCAGGGTGCCAAGGGCAGCTATAGCATCTACCGCGTGACCAGCCCGGCGTTGGCCAGCTGATGCGGGCGACGGGAACGCGCTACGCGGTCGGGCTCTACAGGGTCTCGACCGCGGAGCAGGGGCAGAGCGGGCTGGGCCTGGAGGCCCAGCAGGCGAGCGTTCGGGCCTTCGTGGCCAGCCAGGGCTGGATGCTGGTGTCCGAACACAGCGACATCGCCAGCGGGAAGGATGACCGGCGGCCTGGCTTTCAGGCGGCGCTGCTGAAATGCCGGCAGCTGGGCGCGGTGCTGGTGGCGGCACGTCTCGACCGCATCACGCGGCGCGCGCACACGCTGTCGCAGCTGCTGGAGGATGGCGTCTCGATCCGGGCGGCGGACATGCCGGGAGCGGACGATCTCATGATGCGGATCTACGCGGCGATGGCGCAGAAAGAGCGCGAGCTGATCAGCGCGCGGACGAAGGCGGCGCTGGCGGCGGCCAAGGCGCGGGGGACGGTGCTGGGCGGGGATAGGGGCTACCGGCCGACGATGGGGCCAGACGCGGCTGCTGCGGCACAGGCAAGGCGTCTGGAGGCGGAGCGAGTGGCGCATCGATTGGCGTTGGAAGTGGAGGCGCTACGGGCGGAGGGCATCGCCTCTCACTCTGCACTTGCCCAGGCGCTCACGGCGCGCGGTGTGCCGACGCCGCTGGGCATGAGCGTGTGGACGCACACCACTGTCGCGCGACTGGCCGTCCGTCTCGCGACATGCTGACGGCCTAAGGGCAGCGGAGCCGCCGGGTCGCCGGTTCCAACGACCGCGGCAGCTGCTCACAGCGCCTCGTTGCCGAGCGTATGATCCAGGAAGAAGCGGAGCATTTCGCGCGACGCATCGGGGCCTCGCGGGTCAGTGTAGGTTCCGGCCGCGCTGCCGCCGGACCAAGCGTGACCACCACCATGAACAAGCCACTGCTCAAGGACCGGCTCTCCGGTGGCATTGACGTATATGGTCCGGCTGTAGCGGTGTCCGCCCGGCACCTCACCCCGCTGCACCTCGGTCCTCAGGGCACCGGCCCCACCGGCTTGAGCGATGACTTGATCGCCATTGGAGGGATTCACCGTGCCATCCCTGTCCGCATGGAACACGATGGTCGGGACAATTCGCCGCTTTGCCTCGGTGGAACCTGCACGACCGGGCCGCGGCCGGAGTGAGGCGCCCTGACGCATGGCGGCGAAGGCCGAGGGCACGTCGCGGGCCGCCCCACAGGCCAAGCCGGAATGCACGCCAACAGCGGCGTAGAGATCAGGGTAGGCTTGGGCCATGATCGCCGCAGCGGCACCACCGGCTGACAGCCCCGCGACGTAGACGCATCTCGGGTCGACCGCGTAGTCGCGTATGACCTGTCGCGTAATGCCGGCGATCAGCGCGGGCTCGCCTTGGTCGCGCTGCTGATCCCCAGGGTTGAACCAGTTCCAGCACTTCTGGGAATTGGCCGATTGCGTCTGACCTGGATAGACGATCAGGCAGGCGTGCTCCTCGGCGAGTGCATTCATCCGCGTCCCGGCGGCGAAGTCATCGGGTGACTGCGTGCATCCATGTAGCATGACGACGAGCGGCACCGCCTCGCCGCGATAGGTGCTCGGGATATAGAGCTTGTAGCCGCGGCTCCCGGCGTCGCCGCTGAACGACCGGGCCAGGAATTGCGCTCCCGCGGGCGACAGCTCTGCCGCCTGCGCCGGCAATCCCTGCGCCAGTCCACCTTGCTTCATCTTGTCGAGGAAGCCGTGCAGCGCCTCCGGCATCTGCGGCAACGTGGCTGCCTCCATGCCACCGGCAGGCCGTCGGCTGGCAGCCGTTGTGCCCGCCGTCGCGGCGGCCGGGGCCGGGGCGGGACCCGACGCCTCGCCCGTCTCAGGGTCCACGTCGATGATGCGCGGCAGCCGTCCCTCACGCGTGCTGGTGGTGTCATGTGGCATGGGGGCAGCAGCAGATTGCTCGCCGCGGAACAGGCGCTGCAACAGCGCGGAGGCTTCGGTCAGGCGACCTTCGCGGGTGAGACGGGTCGCCTCGAGCATGTGGTTTGGAAGAATCGCGTTCATTTCAGGAGCTTTCAATGTGCGGATACGGGCCAGCCCTCGTCGCAAGCGGGCTCGCTCCGCATCCCGTTGTGGAATGCCGGTGGTGGAAGCGGTTGGCCGCCGTCCCAATGCGGGGCGGCAGTCAGCGGAGTGCGGGGCGGCCTGGGCCGATCAGCGGGTGCGGTCGGCCAGCGCGGCCTTCACCGCAGCGCTGGCCTGGAGTGACCCCAGGACGGAGATCGAGGCGATCGTGGCCTGAGCGAGCTCAGGCGAGACATCGGCCGCGATGCTGGCGAGACCCAGCACCCGAATGTCGAGCCGTTGGCCTGCCGCACGGGCGGCCTCGAGATCTTCTCGGCTGAAGTGCCGCAGCCCAAGATCCAGGCTCTTTCGCGCAACGGACTGCTTGGTCGCGTCGGCGTGCCGCTCGATCTGGTTGCGGATCGCGGTGCGGATAAAATCGGTGCGGTTGGAGTAGAAGCCGTCGTGCACCAGCAGATCGACGTGGCCGAGATCGACATAACCGAGGTTGATGGTGATCTTTTCGGTGTCGCCGCCGACCTTGGGCCGCAGTTCGCGCACGTTTAGAGCCATTCCGCAACATCCCCACACCATCCATGCGGATGGTAAATAGGACGTGCAATGCTGTTTTCAAGCAGCACGACGGAGGGTAAGGGGCCTCCCGTTTGTCCCGCCTGTCTCTGTCCACGCGGCCATAGCGTGCCAACGCCACCCTGTTCACCACCGATCAACGGTCGTTGGTCGGTGTTGAACATGCTTCGATGGACGGCACCGGAAAGCAGATCAGCCCTCGGTGCCCTTCATGATGCGCTGGTAGACCCGAGCCGCCTCGATGGGATCGTCGGTCATCAGGCCTAGCATCGCCACCGGACCACCGTCTTTGCCGGTCACCTCGATATCGTGCTTCTCGCGCCAGCCGGCTCGGGCCTTCATCCAGAAGATCGCGGCCGCGACGTTGTGGCCCTCGGTCGCCATGCGAAACAGGCTCTGCGCGACCTTACTGGTGGCCTCGATTGAGCCGAGGTCCAGCTCGTCGCGGAAGTGTTTGCGGAGCGTCTTGGGATCGACACGTAGATAGGTCGCGATGTCGGCCTGCGGGATGCCGAATCCCGACATGGCGCGAACCATCCGGCGCTGCTCGTCGGACGGCTTCAGGAGCTCGCCTTTTGCCACGTCATCCATCCGCGCACACTGCGCTGCTACGGGCCGACGACACCGCTGCGAAGGGTTCGCCGCTGGCGTCCAGCACGGCCTCGCTCCCGGTGAAGGCCTGCCAGCGCAGCACGGCCACATCGACATAGGCGGGCGACAGCTCCACCGCGTGGCAGGCGCGGGCCGACATCTCGGCCGCGATGATCGTGGTGCCGGATCCGCTGAAGGGTTCGTAGACCGCCTGGCCCGGCGAGGAGTTGTTCTCGATCGGCCGGCGCATGCACTCCACCGGCTTTTGGGTCCCATGGGTGGTGGTTGCGTCCTGGTCGCGCGAGGGGATGGACCAGAGCGTCGTCTGCTTGCGGTCGCCGGACCAATGCCCGGTGGCACCGCCACGCACCGCGTACCAGCAGGGCTCGTGCTGCCAGTGGTAATGACCGCGGCCCATCACGAGGCGCTCCTTGGCCCAGACGATCTGCGCGCGGATCTCGAAGCCGCAGGCTGTCAGGCTCTCCGCCACCGTCGTGGCGTGCAGCGCGCCATGCCAGACATAGGCGACATCGCCCGGAAACAGCGCCCAGGCCTCACTCCAGTCGGCGCGATGGTCGTTCAGCACCTTTCCCACCCGTGCCGTGTTGGCTCCGGGGAGGGCCGCATTGCGCCAGGCCGGGTCGTAGAGCACGCCGTAGGGCGGGTCGGTCACCATCAGGTGCGGGCGCACGCCGGCGAGAAGGGCAGCGACCACCTCGGCATCGGTGCTGTCGCCGCAGATGATGCGGTGCCGGCCGAGCACCCAGATGTCGCCGGCGCGGGAGACCGGGACTTCCGGCGGAGCAGGCACGTCATCGGGGTCGGTGAGCCCGGTGGTCGGCTCCAGGAGAAAGCCGGCCAGCTCGTCCTCGCCGAAGCCGGTCAGCGCCAGGTCGAAACCCTCGCTGTGCAGCTCGCCCAGCTCCAGCCGGAGCATGTCCTCGTCCCATCCGGCGGACAGCGCCAGTCGGTTGTCGGCGAGGACGTAGGCCCGGCGCTGGGTCGGCGTGAGATGGGTAAGCTCGATGGTGGGCACCTCGACCAGGCCGAGCTGGCGGGCGGCCATGACGCGGCCGTGTCCGGCGATGATGCCGCGGTCGCCGTCCACCAGGACCGGGTTCGTAAATCCAAACTCGCGGATGGACGCAGCAATTTGCGCGACCTGGGCTGTGGAGTGGGTGCGGGCGTTGCGCGCGTAGGGAATCAGGTCCGCGACGCGGG
>JAQGHZ010000759.1 GCA_028291485.1 Rubritepida sp.
GGCTCCCGCTGCAGGGAGGGCTCCGGGACGCGCAGGCGCGCGAGGCAGGAGCCCTGGCTGGCGCGGCACGTGCTCGGCTTGAGGCACGGCAGCAGCAGATCCAAGGCGACCTGGCGGACGCCGTGGCGGGCTTCGAGGGCAGCCGCCGGACTATCGACCTCATCCGGCGCCAGCTGCTGCCGCAGGCGGACGCCCTGGTGCGCTCCGGAGTGGCCGGGTACGGGTTCGGCAGGGTCGACCTGGTCACCGTCCTGCGGGCGCAGCATGACCTCGCCGACTTTCGCCTCCAGCTCCTCGCAGCCGAATTCGATGGCCAGCGCCAACTGGCCGCGATGGAGCGCTTGCTGGGAGGTGACCTGTGACCGCGCACCGAACCCGCAGGTTCATTGGCGGCATCGTGCTGGTCGCTGCCGTTGCGGGCAGCCTATGGCTGAGTGCCGACAGGCTGCCGGGGATGGTGGCCAGACCAGCCGAGGCGCAGCAGGCGCCGCCTCCCACACGCCAGCCGCTCTACTACCAGGACCCGTCCGGCAGGCCAGAGTACTCGGCGATGCCGAGGACAACTGCTGACGGGCGCGACTTCGTCCCCGTCTACGAGGACACCGCCGCTCCAACCCCACTCGCGGTGCCTGCATCGGCGCCCGCACCGGCCTCCTCCCGAGGGCGCGGGCGAATCCTCTACTACCGCAACCCGATGGGCCTGCCCGACACCTCCCCGATGCCGCGGAAGGATTCGATGGGGATGGACTACATCCCTGTCTACGAGGACGAGGCGAACCAGCCCGCGGGCACCGTCAGCGTCAGCCCCGAGCGGGTGCAGATGCTCGGCGTCCGCACCGAGGTCGCTACCGAGCGCACGATGATGCGCTCCATCCGCGCGGTCGGCACCGTGGTCGTCGACGAAGGCCGCCTCGCGGTCGTGGCACCGCGCTTCGAGGGCTGGATCCAGCGGCTGCTCGTCAACCAGACCGGGCAGCCGGTGCGCCGCGGCCAGCCGCTGTTCGAGGTCTACAGCCCCGAACTGGCGGCGGCGGAACAGGAATACGTCATCGCTCGCCAGGCTGAGGGCGCCATGGTGCATGCTGATGCCGCTGCGCGCGGCAGCACGGCGGGCATCGCATCCGCTGCGCTGACGCGGCTACGGAACTTCGGCCTGCCCGCCGAGGAGGTCGCCCGCCTGCGGCGCTCCGGCACCGTCAGCCGCACGCTCACCCTGAGCTCGCCGATGGACGGCGTGGTCCTGGAGAAGGCGGCGCTCCAAGGCATGCGCTTCGCGCCAGGCGAGACGCTCTACCGCATCGCCGACCTGTCGGCCGTCTGGCTGCTCGCCGACGTCTTCGAGCAGGACCTGGGCCTCGTCAGCCCCGGCCAGGAGGCCAACATCACCATGACCGCCTACCCGGATCGACGGTTCACCGGCAATGTCACCTTCGTTTACCCGACCCTGAACGCGGCGACGCGCACTGGCAGGGTGCGCATCGAGATCCCGAACCCCGAGCAACTGCTCAGGCCGGAGATGTACGCGACCGTGGAGATCGCGGCGCCGCTCGGCGCCGCGCCTGTGGTCGCCGTGCCGGACTCTGCGGTGCTCGACAGCGGCACGCGCCAGGCCGTCCTGGTGGAGCGCGCCCCCGGCCGCTACGAGCCGCGAGCGGTCTCGGTCGGGCGCCGGGCCAATGGCCAGGTCGAGATCCGCAGCGGGGTGGCGGCGGGCGAGAAGGTTGTTGTCGGCGCCAACTTCCTCATCGACGCCGAGAGCAACCTGCGCGCGGCGCTCCAATCCTTCGCGCCGCCGCCCCAGGCGCCTGGCACCGGCCAGGAGCCGCCCCGATGATCGCGCGCGTCATCCGCTGGTCGGCGGCCAACCCCTTTCTGGTGCTGCTTGCCACGCTGTTCGCCGTCGGCGCCGGAGGCTGGGCGGTCCGCAACACGCCGCTGGACGCCATCCCGGACCTCTCGGACACCCAGGTCATCGTCTACACGGACTATCCCGGTCAGGCGCCGCAGGTGGTCGAGGACCAAGTCACCTATCCTTTGACGACAGCACTGCTGACCGTGCCCCGATCGAAGACCGTGCGCGGCTACTCTTTCTTCGGGTCTTCCTTCGTCTACGTCGTGTTCGAGGACGGCACCGACCTCTACTGGGCGCGTAGCCGGGTGCTGGAATACCTCAGTCAGGCGGCGCGGCGCCTCCCCGAAGGCGTGACGCCATCACTCGGCCCCGATGCCACCGGCGTCGGTTGGGTTTACCAGTACGTCGTCACGGGCGCGCAGCGCACACTGGCCGAGCTTCGCTCCATCCAGGACTGGTTCCTGCGGTACCAGCTCGCGCGGGCCGATGGCGTGGCCGAGGTGGCGAGCGTCGGCGGCTTCGTCCAGCAGTACCAGGTCGTGGTCGACCCGCAGCGGCTTCAGGCCTACCGCATCCCTCTCTCGCAGGTGATCCAGGCCATCCGCGCCAGCAACCGCGACGTCGGCGGCCGCTCGGTCGAGATGTCGGAGACCGAATACCTCGTCCGAGGGCACGGCTATCTCCGGGGCATCCAGGACATCGAACAGATCGTCCTCGCGCAGCAGAACGGCATCCCTGTGCTGCTGCGCGACGTCGCCCGGGTCGAGCTCGGCCCCGAGGAGCGCCGCGGTATCACCGAGCTCAACGGCGAGGGCGAGGTGGTCAGCGGCATCGTGCTCCAGCGCGAGGGGCAGAATGCGCTCACCGTCATCGAGAGCGTCCAGCGGCGGCTGGCCGAGATCGCAGGCAGCCTGCCCGAGGGTGTGACCGTCTCCTCGGTTTACGACCGCTCCACCCTCATCGGGCGCGCCATCGAAACCCTGAAGCACACGCTCGTGGAGGAGAGTCTCATTGTCGCGCTGGTCTGCATCGTGTTCCTGCTGCACGTCCGCAGCGCGCTCGTGGCCATCATCATGCTACCCGTGGGCGTCCTCATCGCGATGACCCTGCTGCACCTGCTCGGCCTGAGCTCGAACATCATGTCCCTGGGCGGGATCGCCATCGCGCTCGGCGCCATGGTCGACGCGGCCATCGTCATGATCGAGAACGCCCACAAGCGCCTGGAGCAGGCAGGACCAGAGGCGTCACGGGTCAAGGTGATAACGGAGGCGGCCGTCGAGGTCGGCCCGGCGCTGTTCTTCAGCCTGGCCATCATCACCGTCTCCTTCCTCCCGGTCTTCACCCTCGAGGACCAGGAGGGGCGAATGTTCCGGCCGCTCGCCTTCACCAAGACCTTCGCCATGGCGGCGGGCGCGCTGCTGTCGATCACCCTGGTGCCGGTCCTGATGCTGCTGTTCGTGCGTGGCCGCATCCTGCCCGAACGCCGAAACCCAGTGAACCGGCTGCTCATCTGGCTTTATCGGCCGCTGATCGCCGTCGTCCTTAAAGCAAAGAGCCTGACCATCGTGCTGGCGCTCCTCACGGTTGCCGGGACGGCGTGTCCGCTCACGCGGCTCGGCAGCGAGTTCATGCCGACGCTGAATGAAGGGACCCTGATGTACATGCCGGTCAGCCTGCCGGGCATGTCCGTCACCAAGGCGGCGGAGCTGCTCCAGACCCAGAACCGGATCATCCGGAGCTTCCCGGAGGTGGCCAGCGTCTTCGGCAAGGCCGGGCGGGCGGCGACGGCGACCGACCCGGCGCCGACCGAGATGTTCGAGACCATCATTAACCTGAAGCCGGAGTCCGAGTGGCGCCCCGGCGTGACCATCGACTCCCTGATCGCGGAGATGGACGCGGCGTTGCGGATGCCAGGCGTCAGCAACGCCTGGACGATGCCCATCAGGGCGCGCATCGACATGCTCTCGACTGGCATCCGAACCCCGGTCGGGGTCAAGGTCTATGGCCCGGACCTCGCGGGTATCGACCGGCTCTCGCGAGAAATCGAGGCCGCGATCCGGACGGTGCCCGGCACGACCAGTGCCTTCGCCGAACGGACCGAGGGTGGCTACTACCTCGAAATCGAGCCGGACCGGGCCGCGCTGGCCCGCTACGGGCTCACAATAGGCGACCTCCAGGACACCATCGCCGCGGCGCTCGGGGGTGAGCCGGTCACCACCACGGTCGAGGGCCGCGCCCGCTATACGGTCAATGTTCGCTACCCGCGGGGCCTGCGCAGCGACCCGCAAGGAATCGCGACCCAGGTGCTGGTCCAGGGCATGCAGGGCGCCGCCATTCCACTTGGTCAGGTGGCGGCCGTCCAACTGCGGCGCGGGCCGCCGACGATACGGACGGAAAATGCGCAGCTAGTGAACTATGTCTACGTCGACATGCACGGCCGCGACGTCGGCGGCTACGTGGCCGACGCGCAGCGCGCTGTTGCGGAGCAGGTGCGGATGCCGACCGGCTACCACATCGAGTGGAGCGGCCAGTTCGAGTACCTGCAGCGGGCCAAGGCGAAGCTGGCCATCGTCGTGCCGGTCACGCTGCTGCTCATCTTCGTGCTGCTCTACCTGAACTTCGGGCGGCTGACCGAGACGCTCATCGTCATGCTCTCGGTCCCCTTCGCCCTCGTCGGCGGCGTCTGGCTGATGCACCTCATGCACTTCAACAGGAGCGTCGCCGTTGCGGTCGGTTTCATCGCACTCGCTGGGGTTGCGGCGGAGACAGGCGTCATCATGCTCATCTATCTGGACCACGCACTCACCGAGATGCGCGAGCGGTGCCGCACCGAGGGGAAGCCACTGACCCAGGAGGACCTGAGGCATGCCATCATGGAGGGTGCGGTCGAGCGCGTGCGGCCCAAGATGATGACGGTGACCGCCATCATGGCGGGGCTGGTGCCGATCCTCTGGAGCACGGGCACCGGTTCCGAGCTGATGCAGCGCATCGCCGTTCCCATGGTCGGCGGCATGGTGTCATCGACCGTGCTGACATTGCTGGTCATCCCGGCGATCTACGCCCTGGTGAAGGGCTGGCGGCTGCCTGCCGCTGAGGTGACGGCGCAACGGGACGCGGAAACGTTCTCGGTGGCCAAGTGATGGTGGCTGACGGGGTGCGCGCCGTCGCCGTCCCAGCCACGCCTATCGGCTCCCCGGGCATGGAGGTGCCGGGGCGAGCCCGACGAGATCTATGACGTCATCGCTTTCGGCGACGGCAGCGGGCGCAGTGTCTTCATGCGCTTCCGAGGGCATCAGCGGGTCTGAGTCCACAGGCCCTCAGCGCGCACGGAGCTCGCCGCGTGCAGCGGGCGGTTGAAACAGTGCCTCGACGCGTCCATCTCGGGCGCCATGCTGACCGACGTTCGCACTCGCCATACCTCCACGTGGGATGAATCCCTGAAGCCGATTGGCGAAGGGACGTTCGACAAGGAGCCGTTCGAGGAATGGTGGGCGCGGAACCAGTCGCGCCTCGCCAACCTGGACCAGCTGGTCGCTGAGCAATGGGTGTATCGCCATTGGCGTCATTCCCCCTTCGCCCACCTGCCGCTTGAGCGAATGACGTGCCGCGAGGAGGAGTGGATCACCGAACGCATCCTGCGCGACATCGATTGGGGATTACCGGAGTGGGACGACGATCCCGAGTTCAACCACGGGGTCTTCCACGGCAAAGACAGCGAGCCCGGCCGGTCGATGGACGCGACCGACACATGGAACATCCCGCCGGTCGTCTTGGGAGCGCCGGGCGGGTTGCTGACGGACACGGGTGAGCGTCCGGAGCGGCATTACTGGCTCGTCGAGGGGCGTCAGCGCCGTCGGTACCTTCACGCTCTCGCGTCACGCTGCGAGGGAGCAGGACGGCCGGACGCCGTCCACAAGATCATCATCGTCAGGATCGGAGGCGAGCCAACCCTGCCATAGGACCGGGCGACCCGTTGATGGAGTAACCCTCGTACGGTGTACGGGTACCAGACGGGCAGTCCGCTATGCGCTCCGCCGATCGATGATGCAGCCTTGCGGGTTCGCCTGCGCGAGCTGGCGAGTGATCGTCGGTGGTTCTCAGCCCACGCCAGACCGTGATCAGGATGAAATCAGCTCAGCCTGCCAACCGTCGGCCCGCAGCAGGTCGAGAAGGGCCTGAGGCTCAGCCTCGCCGCCAACCATAATCACGCGGTGCTCCAGGTCTACCTGGAGTTCCGTTCCAGCAGCGCTTTGGAGACTGGCCGCCACGCCCTTGGCGCAGCCGCCGCACGTCATGTTGAGCACTTTGATGCGGGTCATTGGGTGCCACCTCTTTCCGAGAGATGACCGAGATGGGTCCTTGCCATGGGTGAAGGTCAAGGGCGTCGTCAGATTATTTCAGAACCGCTGCATCTCGCCCGTCGGTCGGCTACGATCGCAGGCGGCGACCGAGCATAAATCAGGGGGATGCTGTGCTCGTCGTCTATTGGCATGGACCTCGGGCTCCGACCAGTTGTCCCAACAACGGGGCCGCCCCCGGCCCGGACCGTCGTTCCAATCCTGCCGGGCCTGCTCCGCGCGCAGGGGTTTGGACGAGAGCCTTGCTCGCGCATGGATCAGCGGGTCCAACACCGCCTTCAAAGCCGAACCGCGCGCAGGCGCAGCGAGTTGGCGATGACCGACACCGACCTCAGCGCCATGGCCAGTGCCGCGACGATCGGACTGAGCAGCATTCCCGTAAACGGGTAGAGCAGGCCCGCGGCGATCGGGATGCCCAGGCCATTATAAACGAATGCGAAGAACAGATTCTGCCTGATATTCGTCATCACGGTCCGGCTCAGCGTCCGCGCTCGCGCGATGCCCGCCAGGTCGCCCTTCACCAGCGTCACGCCCGCGCTCTGCATGGCGACGTCCGTGCCCGTTCCCATGGCGATGCCGACATCCGCCTCGGCCAGAGCGGGAGCGTCGTTTACACCGTCCCCCGCCATGGCGACGACTTTCCCCTGTGCCCCTGAGCTCCCGGACCATACGGTGCTTATCCTCGGGGAGGACATCACCCTGGAACTCTTCGATGCCGAGCTTGCGGGCGATCGCTTCGGCCGTTGTCCGGTTATCGCCGGTCAGCATGACAATGCGAATACCTTGGTCTCGCAGGCTCGCCAGCGCGGCAGGTGTCGTATCCTTGATGGGGTCGGCCA